>JAYSMB010000089.1:0-6903 GCA_043725065.1 Burkholderiales bacterium | reverse complement strand
TAGAACTCAAATTAAGCCGCGGAACAACCAAAATACTGAGGCGTGACAAGCACTTGGCGTAGTCGCGGTGCCTACAGGATGGGAGGAACTTCAGGCTAGAGCCGGGGCCGACGGTCGCCGCTCGCGAAACCCATCGGCGCGAAATCGACCCCTTTGGTGAAAGCGATCACCTTGAACAGCTCGCCCATCTCGTGCTCGTTGATGAGCATCGCCGCTTCGCCGCGTGCGCGCAAGGATGCCCGCTCCATCAACTCGACGATGCCGCAGTTCAGGAGAAAGCGCGCCTGCGAGGTGTAGCCGGCGACGGTGAGGCCGGCGTCCTGGGCGGCGACCGCCAGACCGGTGAAATCGACGTGCGCGGTGATGTCCTTGACGCCGATGTCGGCCAGCGGGTCGGTGTCCGAGCGATGCTCGCGATGACACATCAGCGTGCCGCCCGATCGCTGCGGGTGGTAGTACTCGCTCTCGGGAAAACCGTAGTCGATGAAGAAGGCCGCGCCATGTTCGAGTCGATCGGCGAGGCTGGCGATGAAGGCCTCGGCCTGGGCGTGGGTTTCGGTCGTCGTGCCGGGAGGAAAGATGGCATCGACCGGCGGACGCAGGGCGGTCGGCCGGTCGGCCCATGCAAACGGCACTTCGCCCTCGCCACGCGCCACACCGCGATCGAACCAAGCCGAGCCGTCGAAATGGAGCAAATCCACCGGCATCGCGTCGAGCACTTCGTTGCCGACGACGACGCCGCGCATCGTGTCAGGCAGCGCGCCGGGCCAGTTCACGACCGCTTCGAATTCGCGCGTCGCCTGCCGCTGCCGTTCGCGCAGCGGTGACGAGAGCTCGATGATCGAATAGCGGCGAACCCGGCTGCCGAGGGCGCGCAGCAGCTCCGCCGCCAACGCGCCCGAGCCGGCGCCGAATTCCCAGACCTCGTCGCTGCCGCTGGCCTCGAGCGCTTCGCCCACCTGGAGCGCCAGCGCGCGACCGAACAAAGGCGAAAGCTCGGGCGCGGTGACGAAGTCGCTTCCGGTCTCGGGCATGCGGCCGACGATGGTGCGGCCGCTCGCGTAATAGCCGAGGCCCGGCTCATACAAGGCCATCGCCATGAAGCTGCTGAACGGCAGCCAGCCGCCTGCCCGGCGGAGGGCCGTTTCTATCCGCGCGACGAGGGGCGCCGATACACTCTGAAGGTCCGACTCGGCATCCATTCCCGCCATTGTAGAAATCGTGTCTTCGCCCACTGTTTCGCCGGCCATCGAAACGCCGCCGCGGGTCAAGCCCTCGGTCGAGATCGCCAAGCTCGCCAAACGCCTGCACGCGCGCGTCGAGCGGGCCATCGCCGACTTCGCGATGATCGGACCGGGCGACAAGGTGATGGTCTGCGTCTCGGGCGGCAAGGACAGCTATTCGCTGCTCGACATCCTGATCGGCCTGCGCGAACGCGCTGCGCGGCCGTTCGAGATCGTCGCCGTCAACCTCGACCAAAAGCAGCCGGGCTTTCCAGCCGATGTGTTGCCACGATACCTGGCCTCGCGCGGCGTCGAGTACCGAATCGTCGAGCAGGACACCTATTCCATCGTCAAGCGCCTCGTGCCAGAAGGCAAGACGATGTGCAGCCTGTGCTCGCGACTGCGCCGCGGCGCGCTGTATCGCGTCGCCGGCGAGATCGCTGCGACCAAGGTCGCGCTCGGCCACCATCGCGACGACATGGTGCAGACGCTGTTCATGAACATGTTTTTCGGTGGCCGCATGAAGGGCATGCCACCCAAGCTCGTCAGCGATGACGGCAAGCACGTCGTGATCCGTCCGCTGGCCTACGTCGCCGAGGCGGACCTCGAACGCTGGGCCGCGCATCGCGCGTTTCCCATCATCCCGTGCAATCTGTGCGGCAGCCAGACCGATCTGCAGCGCGTCAAGGTCGGGCGGATGCTGCGCGGCTGGGAGCACGAGCAGCCGGGCAGGGTCGACCGCATCTTCCGAGCGATGAGCGACGTCGTACCCTCCCACCTGATGGACCGGAACCTCTATCCCTTTGCCTCGCTCCAACCCGCGGGCATGGCGGATGCCGCGGGTGACCGCGCATTCGACGAAGACGATTTCGATGCATGCGGGTCCGAGCCGCGGTCCTCGCTTTCCATCGTGACCCTGCCGGACGCCAGCGCCGCGCCTCGCTGATCCTCGGGAGATTCAACATGATGAAGTTCATCGCATCCGTGTTCGCCCTGGCCGCCATGGCCGGCTGCGCCTCGCTCAACAGCCTCGACAGCGACGTGTCCACCTACAGCCGCTGGCCAGCCGGCCGGCCGCCCGCAAGCTATGCGTTCGAGCGCCTGCCCTCGCAACAGGCGCATCCGCGGCAAGCGCAGGTGCTCGAGGATTCGGCGCGGCGCGCCGTCGAGAGCGCTGGCTTCGTCGCCGCGGCCGAGGGGTCGACCGCCGATGTGAGCATCCAGCTCGGCGCACGCATCACCGAAACCGACCGCTCGCCCTTCGACGATCCGTTCTGGTACGGACCCTTCGGCGCCTTCCACCGGCCGTTCGCGTACAGCCGCTTCGGGCGCCCGTTCTGGGGTCCGCGCTACGGCTATTGGGGGGCCGGCTACGACCTGCCGTACTACGAGCGCGAAGTCGCCGTCCTGATTCGCGACAAGAAGAGCGGCGTGCCACTCTACGAAGCCCGCGCCAACAGCGACGGCACATCGGCCTCGGTATCGACGCTGCTCCCGGCGATGTTCAGCGCCGCACTCAAGGAATTTCCGAACGGCGGCGCGACCAACCCGCATCGCGTGCGGACGGCGACGACGAACTGAGGCGCTCCCTCACCCTCTGCCTCTTGCGGGAGAGGGAGAGGGTCACGAAGCGTCGGCAGCGAGCGAGCGCAACTCGTCTTCGTAGTCCTTGAGCTTTCGGGCCGCAGTACGGCGCTGCTCCGCGGTGGTGAGGTTGTGCAAGGCCGCCGCGAAGCGGCAGTTGTAGTCGATCAGCGTCTCGGCATAACGGCGGTAGTTCTCGCGCGGCGAGCGGTCCAGCCGCTGCACAAAGGCGCGGATTTCGGCATCGGCATCGGCTGGCGTGGCGCGGCTCGCGGCCAGGCGGCGAATCATGGCCAGCACGTCCTGCTGCCGACGCAGCCGCTCCGAATACGCGAGCACGCCGTCCCACGGTGAGCGTGCGACCGATTGCGCGACGAACTCGCGTTGCGCGTCGTCGAGCCGGCCGTAGAACATCTCGGCACGCTCGACCTCGCGCCTGATCGCCGCCTTGCGCCGCTTGGCCGGCTCGCGATCCAGGAAATCGTCGCGGTAATCCTCGTTCTTCTCGGCGTAGCGCTTCTCGATGTGGACGATCTGCCGCACGGTGAGCGTCGGCAGCATTTCGGCCAGCACGGGCTCCGCACGTTCGAAGCCGGTGTCGATGCGGGCGCGGATCTCGCGCGCCCAAGAGCACATGCGCTCGGGCGTCACGGGCGCGGCTAGCTCGGTCCGGGCCCGCGCCAGCAGATCGGCGTAGTCGGGGAGCTGGGTGCGGCGATGCCAGGCGAACCAATCGTCGAGGGCCGTGCGCGCGCGCAGCGACTGCGCGTCGTTGAAGTCGACATAGCCGTCGAGCCAGCGAAAGGCGATCGGGCTGGCCTGGCCGTAGCCGATCTTGACCACCATCCCGCAACCGGAGAGGGCGACGGCCAGCGCCAGCAGCGCCGCGATAATCGAGGGCCGACGAAGACGGCGCGAAACAGGTGGCGGCATGGTGATGTTGAACGTCGTGATCATGGCTGCGGGCAAGGGAACGCGGATGCGCTCGGCGCGGCCGAAGGTCTTGCACACGCTCGCCGGCCGCCACTTATTGCAGCATGTTCTGGATGCCGCCGCCGGCCTGGGGGCGTCGCGGACGATTGTCGTCACGGGGTTCGGTGCGGCCGAGGTCGAACGCGCCACGGCGGCGCCGGGGCTCGCATTCGTCATGCAGGAGCCGCAGCTCGGTACCGGCCACGCCCTGCAGCAGGCTGCGCCGCTGCTCGACGACGCGGGCACGACGCTGATCCTGAACGGCGACGTGCCGCTGATCGAGGCCGGGACGCTGCGGGCGCTGGTCGCGGCCAGCGGCGGTGAGCGGCTGGCACTTCTCACGACCCTGCTCGCGGACCCGAAGGGCTACGGCCGGGTCGTGCGCCGCGGTGCCGCCGCGGACGGCACGATCGAAGCGATCGTCGAAGACAAGGAAGCGACGCCGGCGCAGCGCGAGATCGCCGAGATCTACACCGGCGTGATGGCGGCGCCGACCGCGGCGCTCAAGCGCTGGCTCGCCGCCTTGCGCAACGACAACGCGGCGCACGAGTACTACCTGACCGATGTCGTGGGCCTCGCCGTCGCGTCAGGAACGCCGGTGGTCGGCGTTGCCGCGTCGAACGAGACCGAAGTGCTGGGCGTGAACAGCGCGGGTCAGCTCGCCGATCTCGAACGACGCTATCAGCGACGTGCGGCAACGCGACTGATGGCCGAAGGCGTTCGCCTCGCCGACCCGGAACGCTTCGACCTGCGCGGCGAATTGCGCTGCGGCAGCGACGTCGAGATCGACGTCGGCTGCATCTTCGCGGGCGTTGTCGAGCTGGGCGACGAGGTCCGGATCGGTGCGCACTGCGTCGTCCGCAATGCTCGCATCGCGGCCGGCGCGACGATCCGGCCGTACTCGCACATCGACGGCGGCGCGCTCGGCGCGACGATCGGCGCGAACGCGACGGTCGGCCCGTTCGCGCGCCTTCGTGGCGGCACCACGCTTGGCGCCGACGTGCACATCGGCAACTTCGTCGAGGTCAAGAACTCGACGCTGGGGCGCGGTGCCAAGGCCAATCACCTCGCCTATCTCGGCGACGCCGACGTCGGCGAGCGCGTCAACTTCGGCGCCGGCAGCATCACCGCCAACTACGACGGCGCGAACAAGCACCGCACGACCATAGGCGCCGACGCGCACGTCGGCAGCAACGTCGTGCTGGTCGCGCCGGTGGTGGTGGGCGTTGGCGCGACGATCGGCGGCGGCTCGACGATCGCCAACGATGCGCCGGCCGGTCAACTCACGGTCGCGCGCGCGCGCCAGGCCAGCCTGGCGGGATGGAAGCGGCCGATCAAAAAGCGTTGAACGCTCGCGGGCGGTTCAGCCGAGTGCGTTGACGGCGCGGCACAGATCGGCCCAGGCCTTGGGCTTGTCGACCGGATGGCGCAACAGGTAGGGCAAGGCGAAGGTCACGACGACCGGGACGCCGCTTCGCTCGTGCACGCGCTCGCGCAGACGGCCGAGCGGCTCGTCGAGGCCGAGCACGACGCTCGCGGCAGCGCGGCCGAAGACGAGGATGCAACGTGGGCCGACGCGAGCCATCGCGTCGTCGAGGTCGACAGGCTGGCCCTCGCCGATCGGCAAATAGCAGGCACGCCCTTCTCGCCCCGGCACCGCGCGCGAGACCCGTATCGCATGGAGCATGTTGTCGAGCAGGCGCTCATGATCGGCGGCGGCGGAACGGTCACCCGCCTTGCCGGTCGCGTCGAAAGGCTCGCCGACGATCAGCCAGTCGGCGCCGCTCAACGCAGGCGCCCGGTCCGGCCCGGATGTCGGGGCGGTCGGGCCGGGCGCATCCCGCGGCGCCTGGTAGCGCACGGCGGAAGCCGTCGCGGGTGTTGGCGCCTCCGCCACGAACGGTCGCGCTTCTTCCACGACCCGGGCTTCGCCGCCAGCCGCAGCCATGCCCTCTGCCCCCGGTGCCTCGCGCGACCAGACGCGAATACCCATCTCGCGCAGCATCGCGATCTGTCGCTCACTCCAGCGCATCGAGACCTCGCGCAGCGTCGATGCCCAGACTCATGACGACAGCGTCTTCGCGCGCGCCGGCCGGGGCTGGGTAATAGTTCACGCGCATGCCGACCTGTGTGAAGCCGAGCCGCCGATAGGTCGCCTGGGCGGCGACATTGGCCTCGCGCACTTCAAGCCAGATCCGCCCGTCCCCTTGCGCGCGGCACAGCGCCACCAGCGCGCCGAGCAAGCGCCGGGCATGGCCGCGCCGCCGCGCCAAAGGTGCGACGGTGATGTTCAGCAAGTGCAACTCGCCGGCACCGCGCATCGCCACGCAATAGGCGATCAGCTCGCCGCCGCTGCCGTTGAGCGTCGACGCGACGTAGCCGGCGGCCAGCGAATCGACGAAGTTGCCGCGGGTCCAGGGAAATGGATAGACCGCGACTTCGAGCGCGACGATGCCGTCGAGCGCGGCCAGCGTCATCGGCCGCACGATCTCGCCGGCGAGCCCGCTCGTCGCCGCCTTCGGATTCGCGCTCACTGGTGCACCCTACGGCCTTCGGCCGGTCCCGCCGAGCGGGAATGAGCCCCTTCGGGCGGCCGGGCGGGGCTCATGACGATTCCCCCACGCCAGCAGCCTTCGCGGCTCGAGTTGCTTCGCGCTCGCGCGTGGTCGAGGCGACCTTGTCGCGCACATAGAGGGGCAGCGCCTGTGCCGGATCGAGGGCCGCACCGTCGCGCCAGCCGCTTTCGGCCAGCGTGAGCAGCGCGTCGCCGCTGGCCCGCGCCTCGGGGAAGCGACGCGCATCGCCGGTCTCGAGGCGTGCGCCGAACGCGAGCAAGGCATCGCCTGCGACGGCCTCCGGCGGCGCGTCGCGCCAGCGGGCGTGGAGCTGATCGCAGTCGGTCAGCATCGGCGCCACGAGCGTAGTCCATCGATCGGCGTCGAAGCCGTACTCGGCGGCATAGATCTGATTCATGCGCGCGTCGATCGCCGCCCAGACGCGAAACCGTGGCGCGCCCGAACGCGCGTCTTCGGCCACCGCGAGCAGGCTGTCGATCGCAAGCACCGGCTTGCCGGCGCCGAAGGCCAGTCCTTGCGCCACCGAGCAGGCGGTGTGCAAGCCGGTG
>JAYSMB010000088.1:0-3812 GCA_043725065.1 Burkholderiales bacterium | reverse complement strand
CGCCGCCACATGCCCGGACGGCACATGCTCGGCGGCGTTCTGGATGTGGCCGGTCTGGTCGTCGAAGAAGAAGTCGGGCTCGAACTCGCGCAGGAACTCGCCCTTGGCGAGGCCGCCCAGGAACATCGCCTCGTCGATCTCGACGTTCCATTGCATCAGCGTGCGGATCGCCCGCTCGTGCGCTGGCGCGCTGCGTGCGGTGACGAGCGCGGTGCGGATGCCCATGCCATGCACCCGATCGTGTTGCAAGCGCTGCAAGGCCTGCAG
The DNA here is from genome assembly GCA_043725065.1 of Burkholderiales bacterium. GTDB lineage: Bacteria > Pseudomonadota > Gammaproteobacteria > Burkholderiales > Burkholderiaceae_C > Schlegelella_A. The sequence continues at coordinate 3,545 of JAYSMB010000088.1, read as the reverse complement.
CAGGGGCTTGAACGGACCGGCCGCCAACGGCGTCGCGGCCTGGTCGCGCTCGTGCGCCTGGAAGGCGTCGAGCCCGCTCTTCTGGAAGACGCGCTCGGCTTCGTCGGAAAAGAGCACGGCGTCGCCGTCGAAGGCGATCCGCACTTCGTTCGGGTGCTGGTCCGATGCGCGCGCCGAGTGCGGATAGACGCGCGCCGCCGGCACGCCGGCTTCGAGCGCGGAGCGGACGTCGGCTTCGTTGGTCGACAAGAAGAGATTGGCAGCCAGCGGCCTCAGGTAGCGCCAGGGCGACTCGCCGCGCGTGAAGACGCCGCGCTGGATCGCCATGCCGTAGGCCTGCGCCGAGCGGAACACGCGCATGCCCGAGACCGGGTCGTTGCGCGACAGGATGACGACCTCGACGCGCTGCGTCGCCGCGTCGTTGAAGGCGAGGAGCTTGCGCACCAGCGAGAACGCGACACCGGGCTTGGCCGCCTGCTCGATGCGTTCGAGCTGAAGCTGCATGTAGGCGCGGTCGTCGTTGGCTTCGAAGTGGCGGTTCTCTTCCTCGAAGTCGAACAGTGCCCGCGACGAGATCGCGACGACGAGCTGGCCTTCGAGCGAAGCTGGCATAGCGCTGCATGATAGGTGCCCCTCAAAGGACGCCGAAGGCGTCCACACCTCCCTCTCGGAGGGAGGGGAGCGAAGCGGGGAGGGAGCAATCCTGGAGAGCGAAGCGGCTTTGTGAAGTAGCCGGCGAAGCCAGCTACTTCACAAAGCTGTTGAGCTGGATGATGGGCAGAAGGACTGCCAGCACGATCAGCATCACGACGCCGCCCATGCCGACGATCAACAGCGGCTCGAGGATGGTCGCCATCTGCATCGCGCGCCGCTGCACTTCGGCCGAGAGCTGCTTGGCCGCGCGCTCGAGCATGGTCGGCAACTGGCCGGTCTGCTCGCCGAGGCGCGAGAACATCGCCAGGATGCCAGGGAAGCGCTTCTTGCCGGCCAGCGCCGACGCGAGCGGCGCGCCTTCGCGAACCTGAACGAGAGCGTCCATCGCATCGGCCCGCATCGCCCGGTTCGACAGCGTTTCAGCCGCGGCTTGCAAGGCTTTGAGGATGGGCACGCCGGCGCCCGCCAGCATCGCCAGCGTGCCGGCAAACCGCGCCGCGTTGTAGCCGCGCGCGAGCCGCCCGATCAGCGGCAGGTTCAACCAGCCGGCATCGAAGCGCTCGCGAAACGGCTCGTTGCGCAAGGCCAGCAGCAGGGCACCGACTCCGGCCGCGATGGCAAGCACGAGCAGCCAGCCCCAGCTGCGCAGGAAGCCGCTGATGGCCATCATCGCCAGCGTCAGGATCGGCAGCGCCCGCTTCGAGCTCGTGAACACGGTGGCCACCTGCGGCACGACGTAGGTGACGAGGAAGATGACGATGACCACGGCGATCAGCGACACGATCGCCGGATAGAGCGTGGCGCCGATGAGGCGGCCTTTCAGTTCCTGGCGCGCCTCGAGATCGTCGGCCAGGCGCTCGAGAACGCGGCCGAGCGCGCCGCTCTGTTCGCCGGCGGCGACCACGCCTCGGTACACATCGTCGAACTCGCGCGGTGCGCTCGCCAGGGCCCGCGCGAAGGGCGCACCGGCGTTGACCTCGCTGCGCAGGTGGGCGACCAGCTCGCGCTGCTTGGTGTCTTCGGCTTCGTCGCTCAGTGCGGTGAGCGCCCGTTCGAGCGGCAGGCCGGAGCCGACCAGGCCGGCGAGCTGTCGCGTCCAGACGGCCAGGCCGGTCGAGTCGAAGACCCGACCGCCGATGCGCAAGCCGACCGCACCGGTGCCTGCGGAGACGACTTGCGTGACTGCCAGCGGCACCAGAGCCTGCGCGCGCAACTGGGAGCGCGCGGCGCGCGGGTTGTCGGCCTCGAGGAGACCGCTGGTCGACTTGCCGTGGGCGTCGAGCGCTTCGAAACGGAAGGCAGGCACGAGACTATTCTCTCGTGACGCGAATCACTTCTTCGGCCGACGTGATGCCTTCGGTGACCAGCCGCTCGCCGTCTTCGCGCATCGAACGCAAGCCGGTCGCTTCGGCGGCGGCGAAGATCTGCGCCTCGGCGGCGCGGCTGTGGATCAACGCCTGAATCTCATCGCCGACCTTCATCAGTTCGTACACGCCGGTGCGGCCCTTGTAGCCGGTCATGCCGCACTGGTCGCAGCCCACAAGGTGGTAGCGGCCCATCGCGCCCTGCTTGCGGCAATGCAGGCACAGCTTGCGCACCAGCCGCTGCGCGAGCACGCCGATCAGGCTCGACGAGAGCAGGAACGGCTCGACGCCCATGTCGATCATCCGCGTGACCGTGCTCGGCGCGTCGTTGGTATGGACGGTGGCGAGCACGAGGTGGCCGGTCAGCGAAGCCTGGATCGCGATCTGCGCGGTCTCGTAATCGCGGATCTCGCCGATCATGATGACGTCGGGATCCTGGCGCAGGATCGCGCGCAGCGCCTTGGCGAAGGTGAGATCGATCTTGGCGTTGACCTGGGTCTGGCCGATCCCCGATAGTTCGTATTCGACCGGGTCCTCGACCGTCAACACGTTCGTGCCCGCGGTGTCGATGCGGCCGAGCGAGGCGTAGAGCGTGGTCGTCTTGCCGGAGCCGGTCGGGCCGGTGACGAGGATGATGCCGTGTGGCTGATGAATCAACGCATCGAAGCTGGTCAGCACGTCGCCGCTCATGCCGAGACCTTCGAGCGTGAACTTCGATTCGGCCTTGTCGAGCAGCCGCAGCACCGCGCGCTCGCCGTGCGCCGAGGGCAGCGTCGAGACGCGCACGTCGACGGCACGCCCGCCGATCCGCAAGGAGATGCGGCCGTCCTGCGGCAGGCGTCGCTCGGCGATGTCGAGCTCGGCCATGATCTTCAGGCGCGAGATCAGCGCTGCGTGCAACGCGCGGTTCGGCTGCACCACCTCGCGCAAAGTGCCGTCGACGCGAAAGCGCACCGAGCTCGATCGCTCGTAGGGCTCGATGTGGATGTCGCTCGCGCCGTCTTTCGCAGCCTGCGTGAGCAGTGCGTTGAGCATGCGGATGATCGGCGCGTCGTTCGAGGCTTCGAGCAGGTCTTCGATGGCAGGCAGCTCCTGCATCATGCGCGAGAGGTCGACCGCGCTTTCCACTTCGCCGATGACCACCGCGGCGCTCGACTCGCCGCCCGCGTATGCGGCGGCGATGCGGCCGACCAGCGTGTCGGCCGACTCGCGCTCGAAGGTGTCGACGTCGTAGTGACGAAGCACCTCGGAAAGCGCCGGCAGTCCGACCGTCTCGGGCGCCCACAGCACCAGCCGCGCGCCATCGTCTTCGAGCAGCAGCGTGTGTGCCTTGGCGTAGGCGTAGGGCAGGGGGTGGCGGGCGCCCATGCGGATCAGTTCGTCGGCGCGGGCGCCGGCGCCACACCCGACGCGGCGTTGTCCTGAGGTGTCGGCGGCTTCGGTTTCTGCAGCGCGCCGGGTGCGGTGCCGGGCGAGGTCTGCGGCGCGGCAATCGGCACGATCGAGTCCTCGAGCTTGCGCAAGGGC
>JAYSMB010000087.1:0-10218 GCA_043725065.1 Burkholderiales bacterium | reverse complement strand
GGTATTCAGCGAGTTCGGTGGAACCCACGCCATAGAAAACCGAAGGCTGGTGCAGCTTGACGAAGGGGTAGGCGTCATTCCAGTGACCGCCAGGGGCATCGCGCCTGTCGACGGTCCGATACGATCCTCGCAATGCATCCCCTCAAGTCCGTCGCATACGCCAGCGTCAAACCCGGTCCTCGCCTCATCATCCTCGGCGCCGTCCACGGCAACGAGACCTGCGGCACGCGCGCCATCGAGCGCGTGATCGGCGAGATCGATGCCGGCACCCTGCGCCTCGCGTCCGGCCAACTGACGATGGTCCCGGTCACCAACCCGCTTGCCTACGCCAACCATCGCCGCGCCGGCGACCGCAACCTGAACCGCAAGCTGACGCCCACCGACACGCCGCGCGACTTCGAAGACCACGTCGCCAACTGGCTGTGCCCGTTGCTCGCGGCGCACGAAGTGCTGCTCGATCTCCACTCCTTCGCTTCGCCGGGTTCGCCCTTCGTGTTCATGGGCCCGACCGACAACAGTGGCCCGCTCGAGCCCTTCAGCCAGGCCGTGCGTGAGGAGGCGCTGGCGGTGCGCCTGGGCGTGGGCCGCGCGGTCGATGGCTGGCTGGGCACCTATGCGGCCGGCGTCGCGCGCCGTAGCGAGATGGCCACGGCTTTTCGCGATTCCAAGCTCGACCTCGACCCGCGCTACGGCATCGGCACGACCGAGTTCATGCGCTCGTCGGGCGGCTGCGCAGTCACGCTCGAATGCGGCCAGCACGACGATGCCGAGGCGCCAGCGCTTGCCTATCGGGCGATCCTCAACACGCTGGCACACCTGCGCCTGATCGACGCACCCGATCCGCCGCCGCAGCCGCGGGTCGAATGCCTGAGCCTGTGCGAAGTGATCGACAAGCTGCACCCGGGCGATTCGTTCGTGCAAACCTGGCGCAGCTTTGACGCGGTGACCCAGGGCCATGCGATCGGCACGCGGCACGACGGCAGTGCCATCGTCGCGCCGTTCGATGGCTACGTCGTGTTCCCGAACCCCGGCGCCGAGGCTGGGCAGGAGTGGTTCTACCTCGCCAGGCCGAGCGCGCGCCTTTCATGAAGCCGGGCCCAAAAAAATATTGTCCACCGGGGCCGTTGATAAGGTTGTGCATAAGTTGGGCGCAAGCCGTTCAACACCGCTTGCGGCCACGCCCGCGGAGCCATTGCCTGATTTTTTGGCAACGCCGGTGCAGGCTTGGTTTTGGCGCCGAGCCCGCTTTGCGAAGCCGGCCGATGCCGCTAAGCTTTTGCGTATGCACTCGATCGCCGAAGCTGAACCTCACGCGCGCGGTCGGGTGCTGACGGTCGACGACTCGCCGGTGATGCGGGCGCTGGTCACTGCATCGCTCGAAGCGCTGGGCTACAGCGTGGCGGCCGTCGACAGCGGCTATGCCGCGCTCGAGGCTTCGCGGGTGGAAACCTTCGACGCCGTCATTCTCGACGTCGACATGCCCGGTATGGACGGGCTCGCGGTAGGTCGCGCATTGCGCGGCGACCCGAAGACCCGCTCTTCGATGATCGCCATGCACACCAGTCTCGACGAGGCCGACGTGCGCACCGGCTTCGACGGGTACGACGTCTTCCTGCCCAAGCCCTGCGAAGCCCGGATGCTGGGCGAAGCCGTCGACCGAATGGTGCGAGAGCATCGCCGGCGTTGCGAAAGCCCGGCGCGGTAGATGATCCTCCGCGGCTAGAGGCGGTGCTCCGCGGCGATGTGAAACGGCGTCATCGAGCCGACGAAATAGTTGGGTGCGGACAGTTGCGGCAAGGCGCCGCCGCGCTGGCCAGTTGGGCGAATTGCGTGGCGAGCCGCGACGAGGGATCGGCTTCGCGGACCGGCGCCGCGTGGCTTGTCCGCTGCGATCGCCCTGACGCGCAAGCGCTTCGACGAGTGCGTCGATCTGGTCGGCGCGATCGCCGATGAGTTGCGCGCACCGCGCGGCGATAGCAGTCATCTGCTCCGCGCCGACACCTACCGGCTGCTCATGATGTTGCGATGTCGACTTCTTTTCCGGGCCCAAGCCCACGGGCACCTACTACGAGCCCGATGTGGCCATGCGCGCCGACAAGGTCATGTTCGGGGCGAGCCGAAAGGCGCGCTGGCTCGGGACCTGACGATCGCCAACGCGCACCGGACCGGGCCATTCGCCGTTGGCGTGTTGTGCAGCGGGTGGTACAACCGTGCGGATCGAACAACCCCCAGGTGGACGGATATGAGCGCAGACAAGGACCGTGGCATTCGCAGGCGGAAACAGAAGCGGGCGAAGCAACGAAAGAAGCGGGCGCGGCCGCGGCAGCCGGGCGTCGAGCCCGGCTCGGCGCCCAACCCGGCGAACCAGCGAGCCGCGTAGCCGGCAAATAGAGGAACCGTCGCAACAAGTGAAGCGCTTCACGCTTTGCGATAGCACCGGCACGAGCGGTTCACGCCTGCCGCCGCCTCCGACTACAGTTTGTTTCCACCTTGCTTGGCGGGTCGGGCCGATGTCGGACGTTCGGATCATCGCGGTGTCGCTCGAAGACGGCGAGAACCTGCAACACATCACTCATGTCTGGACGGTTGGCGGCGCCCTGTCCAAGCAGCGCGTCGTCGAAGAATTGTGGTTCGGACGCTGCCGCTACTACGTGCTGTTGCCGACCGGCCGCGTCGACGTCGCACCCGTGCCGGCACGAGGCCCGAACTTCGTCACCGCGTTCTTCGGGCACCGCGTGCGCGGCAACCTCGAGTCGCCGCGCGACGCCGCGGTCAGAGACAGCCTGCTGACCTTGCCCCGGCTGCCGAGCCCGACGCGGCCGCGACGAAGCCGGGCGCTGGCGAGTGCTGCCGAGGGCCTGGAAAAAGGCTTGCGAGCCGACGACCACGGCAAGCTTTCGGCCCGCTGACCCGCCGCTCGACGGCGGCGGAACGAAGGGGTTTTTTTCGACGCAGCGCTGTTCGATCTCTACGACAGGGCTTGATCGGCCTCCGAGTTCGGCGGGCTTTCGCTCTACCCGGTGACGCAGCTCGCCGACCTTGAGGACAGGGCGCCGAGGCGGCCGGCACGACCTGTAGCAGGTCCCAGTGCTCGACGATCTTTCCGTCGTCGGTCAGCCTGAAGATGGGCTCGGCGAATCGTGCGCAGCGGCACCCCGCGCGTCTCGCCGATCGCCAGCACGAAGAACTTGTCTTCGACCACGCCTTGCGCGGCACGCGACGCCGCCAGCGCCTTCGGTGGTTCGTCCAGCGCTTCGTCGGTGAGCTCGAAGGTGCCCCAGTGCACGCCCAGCGAGCGCTTGGCACGGAGGTCGCGGTGGATCTTCATCGCCTCGTGGACATTGACGTGCTGCTCGGCCATGAACCAGCGCGGCTCGTAGGCGCCGATCGGCGGCGGCGCGACGTCGAAGCCGCCGCCGGCATCGATGGTCCGCTGCTCCGCGAAACGCGCGCGGATGTCTTCGAAATCGCGCGAATAGCCGGTGTCGCCGGCGAAGAAAAGGTGGCAGTCGGGCGCAAAGACGGCAAAGCCGCCCCAGAGCGTCTTCATGCGGTCGTTAGGATCGTGGGAAGCACAATTTTCGGGTCTGCTTGTGATTTCCGGCGCGGCCGTGCGAATCACCAGCACAGGAATGCTAAGACGCGCGGCAAATGCCCATCCAATCCCCCGCCATCCAGAGGCGCTTCGAGGCGCTGCTGAAAGAGCATCGTCAGATCGTCTTTCACGTGGCCCGCATGTACGAAGGCCACCCGGACGATCGGCACGACCTGGTGCAGGAAATCTGCAGCCAACTCTGGCGGGCGTTCCCGGGCTACGACGAAGCGCGGCGTTTTTCCACGTGGATGTATCGCGTAGCGCTCAACACCGGCATCACTCACCTGCGCCGCGCCGGCGCCCGAACCGATCGCTTCGAGCCGCTGAGCGATGAGCTGCTCGAGGCGACCGGGGAGATCGCGCCGGACCCGGCGACCGGTGAGCGCCTGCGCGAGCTCGACGCGCTGATCGCGCAACTCGACCCGCTAAGTCGCGCCCTGATCCTGCTGTATCTGGAAGAACGGCCGTACGCCGAGATCGCCGAGATTCTGGGCATCAGCGAAACCAATGTCGCCACCAAGATCAGCCGCATCAAGCAGCGCTTTCGTCAACAAATGACCGACGATGCCGCAACGCGAAGGAGCAAGCATGGAACTCGATGAAATGAAACTCGCCTGGCAGTCGCTCGACCGCCACATGGCCCGGCGTTACGCGCTGGATCTCGAGCGGTACAGGGAACGCAAGCTCGCCTCGGCGCGCTTGCGCCTGCTGCCGGTGAAGATCGGCCTGGCGCTTCAGATGCTGTTGGGCGTGGCGATCATCGTCGTCTTCACTTCCTTCTGGACGGCGAATCTCGGCTCGCCGCATCTCGTGGTCAGCGGCATGCTCCTTCAGGCGTACGGGCTGCTGCTCGTCGTGTCGGGTGCGTGGGAGATGCAGATGCTTCACGGCATCGACTACGCCGCGCCGGTGCTGGCGATTCAGCGCCGGCTCGCGGCGTTTCGCGCCTGGCGAGTCCGGCTCGTGCCGCTCTGGGCCGTCACCGGCTGCTTCGTCTGGATTCCGCTGGTTCTGGTCGCGTTCAAGGCCTGGCTGGGTGCCGACTTGTACGTGCATGCGCCCGAGGTCGTGCTGGCCTTCGTCGGCAGCGGCGCGGTCGGCCTGGCGGCGTTCTGGTCGATCGTCCGCTGGGTGCCGGGGGCGGCGAAGTATCTGGGCGAGAGTTCGGTGGGCAGCAGCGTCGGCCGCTCGCAACGGGTCCTGGACGAGATCGCGAGCTTCGAGACCGAGTGATGGCGCACACGCGCGGCCTGTGCCCACAATAGGCCTGCCTCATCAAGCGGCGCCACGCAAGAAAGGGGAACCCCCATGTCCCTGTTCGACATGACCGGCAAGGTCGTCGTCATCACCGGGTCTTCTCGTGGCATCGGCAAGGCCATTGCCGAAGAGATGGCGGTGCATGGCGCCAGGGTGGTGATCTCCAGCCGCAAGCAGGACGCCTGCGAGGCGGTGGCCGCTTCGATCAACGCCACGCACGGTGTGGGCACGGCGATCTCGGTGCCGGCCAACATCTCGTTGAAGGAAAGCCTGGCGCATCTGGTGCTTCAGACCCGGCAGGCCTTCGGGAAAATTGATGCGCTGGTCTGCAATGCCGCGTCGAATCCGTACTACGGGCCGCTGGCCGGCATCAGCGACGAGGCGTTTCGCAAGATCCTCGACAACAACATCGTCGCCAACCACTGGCTGATCTCGATGGTCGCGCCCGAGATGCTGGCGCGCGGCGAAGGCTCGATCACCATCATCTCGTCGATCGGCGGTCTCAAGGGCTCGACCGTGATCGGCGCCTACTGCATCTCCAAGTCGGCCGACATGGAGCTCGCGCGCTGCCTGGCCGACGAATTCGGGCCGCGTGGCGTGCGCGTCAACTGCATCGCGCCGGGCCTGATCCGCACCGATTTCGCCAAGGCGCTCTGGCAGAACCCCGAGACGCTCAAGCGCTCGACGGCAGTCGCCTCGCTCAAGCGCATCGGCGAGCCGCACGAGATCGCCGGCGCGGCGGTATTCCTGGCGTCGCGGGCCGGCGCTTTCACCACCGGGCAGACGATCGTCATCGACGGCGGTGCCACGATCAGCGGAGGCGCGTGATGGTCAAACGTCTCGAAGGCAAGGTCGCCATCATCACCGGCGCGGGTTCGGGCATCGGCCGCGCCGCGGCAATGCTGTTCGCCGAAGAAGGCGCGAAGCTGGTGCTGGGCGACAAGACGGAAGGCGTGCACGAGACCGCGCGTCTCGTGATCGCCGCCGGTGGCGCGTGTGTCGCGCAGCGGATGGACGCGGGCATCGAAGCCGACGTGGCCGCGCTGGTCGCAGCCGCGCTGAGCAGCCACGGCCAGCTCGACGTCGCGTTCGCCAACGCCGGCATCTCCGGCGGCCTGGCCGGCATCTTCGATCTGACGCCCGACGCGTTTGCCGAGGTCCTGCGCGTCAACCTGATCGGCCCCTGGCTGATGGTCAAGCATGCCGGCAAAGCGATGGCCGACGCCGGCCGCGGCGGCTCGATCATCTGCACCGCCTCGGTGGCGGGGCTGCGCTCGGGCGCGGGTGGCCCGGCGTATTCGGCTTCGAAGGCCGGCGTCATCAATCTCGCCATGGTCTCGGCGCAGCAACTGAGCGACACCAATGTGCGCGTCAATGCGATCTGTCCGGGGCTGACGCGGACCGGCATGACTCAGCCGATCTTCGACATCGCACGGGACCGCGACGTCTCGCACAAGCTCGGCCATCTCAACCCCTTGCGCCGCGCGGCGCAGCCGGAGGAATTGGCGCGAGTGGCGCTGTTCCTCGCGTCCGACGACGCGAGCTATGTCAATGGCCAGGCCATCGTCGTCGACGGCGGCTTGTCGAGTTCGCATCCGGTCACGCGCCAGAGCACGGGCAAGACCGCGGCCTGAGGGCCGCCGCTCACGAGGAGTTGCCGATGAAAGCTGCCGTTCTGCATGCGCCGCATCAGCCGATGACGATCGAGGACGTCGTCATCGAAAGGCCGAAACGCCGCGAGGTGCTGGTGCGCACCGCGGCCGCGGGCCTCTGCCACAGCGACCTGCACTTCATCGAAGGCGCGTATCCGACACCGGTGCCGGTGGTGCTGGGGCACGAATGCGCCGGCATCGTCGAGGCCGTGGGCGAGGACGTCGCCTACCTGAAGCGGGGCGACCACGTCATCGGCTGCCTGTCGGTGTTCTGCGGCCACTGCGAGTTCTGCCTCAGCGGCCACCCTTCGATCTGCCAGACCCCGGAGGTCAAGATGCCGCCTGGCGTGGCCAGGCGCCTGACCTGGCAGGGCAGGCACATGAACCAGTTCCTCAACCTGTCGTCGTTCGCCGAGCAAATGGTGGTGCACGAGCACGCGCTGGTGAAGGTGCGCGAAGACATGCCGCTCGACCTGGCCAGCCTGATCGGCTGCGGCGTGATCACCGGCTACGGTGCGGTGGCGCACACCGCGAAGATCGAACCGGGCTCCACGGTCGCGATCTTCGGTGCCGGCGGCATCGGCCTGGCCACGATCAACGCGGCGCAGATCGCCGGCGCGGGTCGCATCATCGCCGTCGACAAGGACCCGTTCAAGCTCGGCCTCGCCAAGGCCTTCGGCGCCACCGACGTGATCGATGCATCCGAAGACGACACGGTCAAGCGCATCGTCGAGATGACGGGCGGGGGCGTGCACTATTCCTTCGAATGCATCGGTCTCAAGGCGACTGCCGAGCAGAGCTTTTCAGCCTTGCGATCAGGTGGCACGGCCACGCTGATCGGCATGATCCCGGTGGGCACGAAGATCGAGCTGCATGGCGTGGACTTCCTGCGCGAGCGAAAGATCCAAGGCTGCATGATGGGCTCGAACCGCTTCCGCACCGACATGCCGAGGCTGATCGAGTTCTACCTGCAAGGCCGCCTGCACTTGCAGGAGATGGTGTCGGCACGGATCAAGCTGGAGCAGATCAACGAGGGCTTCGCCGCGCTGAAGAAGGGCGGCATCGCCCGCAACGTGATCGTCTTCGATCAATAGGCAGGCGGCTTCTCTCGGCGCTTTCCCGAGGCGGGCCCGCTTTGTGCCAGAAAACACACAGCGATGCGCGGCAGCATGTTCAAGTCCGGATCGCAGCGGACGAAGATTCGCTCGGAAGGGAGCTTCGCGTGGTGTGGAAAGCCTTCTCCGGATTCGTCGCGCTGGCCCTGGCCTCGGCCTCGTCCCTGGCCGCTGAGCTGACCGATACCGAGCTGCGCTGGCTGCGGGGCAGCTGGCCGGTCGTCGCGTCCGCCAGGGCGGCCGGCATCCCGCTCGACGTCGTCGTGCAGCCGCAGCTCGCTCCTGGCGCGGCGCCCCTGGCGCTCGCCTTTGTCGGAGGCCGCTGCAAGCTGGTGCTCTCGATGCTCGGCAACGCCGAGGCCGAGGCCACGCTCGATCGCATCGCGCCCGATCTGCTCGGCGCCACACTCGAGCTGATGGCCGCGCACGAGCTGGACCACTGCCGGCGCTATCTCGACGGTGCCTGGTATGGCGTGCCGGCGGGATTCACGCCCAGCGTGCCCGACGACCTGGACCCGGAGTTGCGAGCCGCTTACGTCGACATGACGGCGCCGCGGCGCGAAGAAGGCTACGCTGACCTGGTCGGTCTGGCGTGGTCGCAATCGCATCATCCGCAGCAATACGCGCAGCTTCATGCGTGGCTGCTCGAGGAGCGGACGTGCGATCGGGTCGCCGGCAGCCCGCACGACACGCTGGCCTGGGTGCGCATGGCGGAGTACGGCGTCGCGCCTGTCGACACATCGATCTTTGCCGGCCGGCCGCGTTGTGGCTGTCCGGCCTTGCGGCCGAGCGTTGAGCGGGGCCCCGCCGCACAATATCCGCAGGCTCGCTCGTCGGGCCGACGCGGCGCGCGCGGAGTTTCATGGATCACCTGCAGCCGCGGCAAAGAGTCCAGTCAATGACGGAGACAAGCGACATGCATGCAAGCCACGCCTTGTGGGGCGCCCTGTTGGGCGGCGCTCTTTCGATGTCGGGCGGAGCCCTGGCCCAGTCCGCACCGGCAGCCAACCCGCTCGACGCCGTCCCGGACAAGATGCCCTTCGATATCCCCTACGGCACGCCGATCTCGCTCGACCGCGCCGAGGCCGCGATCGCCGCGGCGGTCGCCGAGGCGAAGCGCCGAGATTGGAAGATGAATGTCGCCGTCGTCGATGCGGGCGGCAACCTGGTCGCCTTTCAGCGCATGGACGGGTCCCAGATGGCGTCGATCCAGATCTCGCAACACAAGGCGCGCGCCGCGGCGACCTTTCGTCGCGAAACCAAGGTCCTCGAAAGCAGCATCCAGGGCGGCAACACCTATCAGCTCACGCTCGACGGCATCATCGCTTCGCGCGGAGGCATCCCGCTGCTCGAAGGCGGCAAAGTGATCGGCGCGATCGGCTGCTCCGGCGGCACGGGCTCGCAGGACGAGGTCTCCTGCAAGGCGGGCGCGGCGACGATCAAGTGAGCGCCTCGGCCCGATTGAGCCGGTGAGTGCGGCAAGAGGGGTGGAGCGCACGCGGCAAAATGCGTCGATGAAACCACCCCGGAGGCTGCGCTCGCTGATCGAAGAAGGCCTGATCGACTCGGTCGTGCGACAGCTCATGAGCGGCAAGGAGGCGATGGTCTACGTCGTTCGCTGCGGCAGCGAGACGCGTTGCGCCAAGGTCTACAAGGAAGCGACGCGACGCAGCTTTCGCCAGGCTGTCGACTACACCGAGAACCGCAAGGTCAAGAACACGCGCCAGGCTCGTGCCATGGCCAAGGGCACGCGCTTCGGACGAGAGGCGCGGGAGGCGGCGTGGCAAAGCGCCGAGGTCGATGCGCTGTACCGCCTGGCGGCCGCCGGCGTGCGCGTGCCGAGGCCCTTGAACTTTCACGACGGCGTGCTGCTGATGGAACTGGTGACCGACGCCAGCGGCGACGCGGCTCCGCGCCTCAACGACGTGAGCTTCCCGGCCGAACGGGCGCGTGCGCACCACGCGACACTGTTGCGCGAAGTCGTTCGCATGCTGTGCGCGGGTGTCGTCCACGGCGATCTGTCCGAGTTCAACATCCTGCTCGCGGCCGACGGGCCGGTCATCATCGACCTGCCGCAAGCCGTCGACGCGGCGGGCAACAACCACGCGCAGCGCATGTTGCTGCGCGACGTCGCCAACCTGAGCGGTTACTTCGGCCGCTATGCGCCGGAGCTGTTGCACACGCGATACGGGCCCGAGATCTGGGCGCTGTACCAACGTGGCGTGCTGCAGCCGGACACGCCGCTCACGGGTCGCTTCGAGGCCAGGTCAGCGCCGGTCGACGTGGCCGGCGTGCTGCGCGTCGTCGACGATGCGCGTGCCGAAGAGAAAGCGCGTCTGCTTCGTATGCGACTCGCGGGTTGAGCCCGCTGGCCGGCTCAGGCGAGGTAGTCGTGGACGACGCCGCCCAGGCCCAGCGTCATGTCGGTCAGAAGGTGGGCGCCGGAGATCACTTCGAGCACCGGCAACCGGGCCACGGGTGCGAGCGCGTGGTGGAACAACTCGAGCGCGGCCGGCGCGGTCCACGCGCCCTTGACGGTCACGTCTTCGAGAAAGTAGCGAACCAGCTCGCAGATGCGGGCGCTGCCGTCGACGTGCGG
>JAYSMB010000086.1:0-8366 GCA_043725065.1 Burkholderiales bacterium | reverse complement strand
CGGCGTCGAGGTCGCGCGCGCGGCGGTCGGCGATCGGCATGTGCTCGAAGAACTTTTGCGCCGGGGCTGGCAGCTGGGCGGTGAGGGTTCGGGCCACCTGCTCGCGCTCGACAAGCACACGACTGGTGACGGCATCGTCAGCGCCCTGATGGTGCTGCAGGCGGCGGTCCGTTCCGGTCGATCCCTGGCCCGGCTGCTCGAAGGCGTTCGCCTCTATCCGCAGACGCTTATCAACGTCCGCCTCAAGCCGGGCGCGGACTGGCGCTCGAGCCGGGCGCTCGCCGAGCGCCGTGCCGAGGTCGATCGCGAGTTGGGGGCCTCGGGCCGCGTGCTGATCCGGCCCTCCGGCACCGAGCCGGTAGTCCGCGTGATGGTCGAAGCGGAAGACGCCGCGCAAGCGCAACGCTGCGCCGAGCAACTGGCCGAAGCGATCGGCTGAGCTACACCGAATCGACATTCGACGCCGTGGACGATCCGTCGTCGCAGTTCCGACGCGCCGTGACAGAACGATGAAAACCGTGTGACACACCGCCTGAAAAGGCGTCTGTGCGAGCGCGGCGATGTCATGGCCGCGTCACAAACCGTCCATAGAGTTCCGGCATCGAGCATCGCTCCATCACGCCTTCGAAGGGCCGCGACAATGAAACCCTCTCTCACCCGTTCGCTGATCGCTACGACCGTGTTGAGCGCTTGCGCAGCAAGTGCTTCGGCCCAGGACATGACCGGAGCCGGCGCGACGTTCCCGGCGCCCATCTATGCCAAGTGGGCCGACGCCTACAACAAGGCGACCGGCGCCCGCGTGAACTACCAATCGGTGGGCTCCGGTGCGGGCATTCAGCAGATTCGCGCCAAGACGGTCGACTTCGGCGCTTCGGACATGCCACTGACCGACGACGCGCTCGCCAAGGACGGCCTGATCCAGTTTCCGACGGTGATCGGCGGCGTCGTCCCGGTCGTCAACATCAAGGGCATCGCACCGGGCCAGATCAAGCTGACAGGTCAGGCCCTCGGCGACATCTATCTCGGCAAGATCGTCAACTGGAACGACCCGGCGCTCACTGCGTTGAACCCCGGCGTGCCCCTGCCCGACGCGGCGATCACGGTCGTGCGTCGCGCCGATGGCTCTGGCACGAGCTTCATTTTCACCAACTACCTTTCCAAGGTGAATGCCGACTGGAAGGCCAAGGTCGGCGAGGGCACCGCCGTCAACTGGCCAACCGGCGCCGGCGGCAAGGGCAACGAAGGCGTGTCCTCGTACGTGCAGCGTTTGCCGAACTCGATCGGCTACGTCGAGTACGCTTACGCCAAGCAGAACAAGATGACCTACACCCTGCTGAAGAACAAGGACGGCAATTTCGTGCCGCCGGACTCCGACAACTTCAAGTCGGCAGCTGCCGGAGCGGACTGGGCGAAGTCTTTCTTCCAGGTCCTGACCGACCAGGCCGGCAAGGATGCGTGGCCGATCAGCGGCGCCACCTTCATCCTCATGTACAAGGCGCAAGACAAGCCCGCCAGCGCCGCCAACTCGCTGAAGTTCTTCGACTGGGCCTACACGAACGGCGACAAGATGGCCGACGAGCTCGAATACGTTCCGCTGCCGGTCGCGGTCAAGGAGCTCGCCCGCAAGTCGTGGGCAGCGAACATCAAGGACACGACGGGCAAGCCGATCGCGTGGAAGTGAGCTGAATCCGGACTCTTTGGCGGGGTGACAAAGTGTCCGCGACGCTGCCAGCGACTTCATATATCGGCCCAGGGGAGAAAATCCGCGCCGACATGAAGAATCGACCGCCCGCCGCGCGCCGTGCTTCGCCGTGGGCCGACCTGCTGTTTTCGGTGTTGGCCCACGGGGCCGCCTGGCTGACCCTGGCACTGCTGGCCGGGATCATCGTGTCGCTGCTGATCGGCGCGGCGCCGGCGATCAAGGAATACGGACTCTCGTTCCTGTGGACCAGCGAATGGGACCCGGTCCAGAACCACTACGGCGGCCTGGTGATGATCTACGGCACGTTGATGACATCGTTCATCGCGCTGCTGATAGCCGTGCCGGTCAGCTTCGGCATTGCGCTCTTCCTCACTGAACTTTCGCCCCTGTGGCTGAAGCGCCCGTTGGGAACCGCGATCGAGTTGCTCGCGGCCGTGCCCTCGATCGTCTATGGCATGTGGGGCTTGCTGGTATTCAGCCCGATCCTCTCGCAATACGTCCAGCAGCCGCTGCAGTCCGTGTTCAAGGGCGTGCCGTTCCTGGGGCAGCTCTTTTCCGGAGCACCGGTCGGCATCGGCCTGCTCTCGGCGGGGATCATCCTGGCGATCATGATCATCCCCTTCATCGCCTCGGTGATGCGTGACGTGTTCGACGTCACGCCGCCGATGCTGAAGGAGTCGGCCTATGCCCTGGGTTCGACAACGTGGGAGGTCGTCTGGAAGGTCGTTCTCCCGTACACGAAGACGGGTGTCGTCGGCGGCATCATGCTCGGGCTTGGTCGCGCGCTCGGCGAGACCATGGCGGTAACCTTCGTGATCGGCAATTTCAACCAGCTCAACTCGCTCTCGTTGTTCGAGGCGGCCAACAGCATCACCTCGGCACTCGCCAACGAGTTCGGCGAGGCCGCGCCCGGGCTGCATCAGGCGTCGCTGATCTATCTTGGCCTCGTGCTCTTCTTCATCACCTTCGTCGTGCTCGCCATCTCGAAGATCCTGCTCGAGCAACTGAAGAAACGTGAAGGGACGGTGGCATGAGCGCCATCGCGATGGCCGCCAACGACGACCGCGACGCGGTACGCAGCCGCCTTCATGCGAAGCGCAAGCTCGCCAACGTCGTGGCATTGAGCCTCGCGCTCGGCGCGATGGCGTTCGGTCTGTTCTGGCTGGTCTGGATACTGATCGAAACCGTGCGCCTGGGCATCGGTGGTATCGCCCTGTCGCTGTTCACGCAAATGACGCCACCACCGCAGGCCGAGACCGGCGGTCTTGCCAACGCGATCTTCGGCTCGGTCGTGATGGTGACGCTGGCGACGCTGCTTGGTACGCCGATCGGCGTACTTGCCGGCGTCTACCTCGCCGAGTACGGGCGCAGGAGCTGGCTTGCCAGCGCCACCCGCTTCATCAACGACATCCTGCTCTCGGCACCGTCGATCGTGATCGGCCTGTTCATCTACTCGACGGTCGTCGCGCGCCTGGGAGGTTTTTCCGGATTCTCCGGCATCCTGGCGCTGACCCTGATCGTCATCCCGGTCGTGATCCGGACGACCGAAAACATGCTCTCGCTCATCCCGAACGCGCTGCGCGAAGCGGCCTATGCGCTTGGCACGCCGAAGTGGCGCGTCGTGATGACGGTGACGCTCAAAGCGGCACGGGCCGGCGTGATGACCGGCATCCTGCTGGCTTTCGCACGCATCGCCGGCGAGACGGCGCCGCTGCTCTTCACGGCCCTCTCGAACCAGTTCTGGACCAGCGACCTGAGCCAGCCGATGGCCAGCCTGCCGGTGACGATCTTCAAGTTCGCGATGAGCCCTTACGAGAACTGGCAAAAGCTGGCCTGGGCGGGAGTCTTCCTGATCACGATCGGGGTGCTTGTGCTGAACATCCTCGCCCGCACCTTCTTCCGCAACAGGCACTGAGATCCGCATGGACGCCAAGGTCGAAACCACGGTCGGCGAGCAGGTCAAGCTCTCGGTCCGCAATCTTAATTTCTACTACGGCGGCTTTCACGCGCTGAAGAACATCACGCTCGACATTCCGGAGAAGAAGGTCACCGCCTTCATCGGCCCTTCGGGCTGCGGCAAGTCGACGCTGCTGCGCACCTTCAACCGCATGTACGAGCTCTATCCCGAGCAGCGGGCCGAGGGCGAGATCATGATGGACGGCGGCAACCTGCTGACCTCGAAGGACGACGTGTCGCTGATCCGTGCCAAGGTCGGCATGGTCTTTCAGAAGCCGACGCCGTTTCCGATGTCGATCTACGACAACATCGCGTTCGGCGTGAAGCTCTTCGAGTCGCTGCCGCGGGTGGAAATGGACGAACGCGTCGAATGGGCGTTGAAGAAGGCGGCTCTCTGGAACGAGGTCAAGGACAAGCTCGGCCAGAGCGGGTCCGGTCTCTCCGGCGGGCAGCAGCAACGCCTGTGCATCGCGCGCTGCATCGCTATCAAGCCCGAGGTGCTGCTGCTCGACGAGCCTTGCTCGGCGCTCGACCCGATCTCGACAGGCAAGATCGAGGAGCTGATTCACGAGCTGAAGAACGACTACACGGTGGTGATCGTCACGCACAACATGCAGCAGGCGGCGCGCAGCTCCGACTACACGGCCTACATGTACCTCGGCGACCTGATCGAGTTCGGCCGGACGCAGGATGTCTTCATGCGCCCCACGAAAAAAGACACGGAAGACTACATCACGGGTCGCTTCGGCTGAAGGAACATACGTCATGAACGATCGTCACCTGTCGACCCAGTTCGACGCCGAGCTGAGCGGCATTTCCACCCGAGTCCTCGAGATGGGCGGCATGGTCGAGTCGCAGGTCGCCCGCGCAGTGCACGCGCTGGTCACCTTCAACAGCGAGATCGCCTCCGACGTGCTCGCGACCGAGGAGCGCGTCAACCAGACCGAGGTCGAGATCGACCTCGACCTCTCGACCATCATCGCCCGCCGCCAGCCGACGGCGCGCGACCTCCGCCTGCTGATCGCGATCTCGAAGACGATCGCCAACCTCGAGCGCGTCGGCGACGAAGCCGCGCGCATCGCGCGCACCGTGCAGCGGCTCGTCAACTCCGGCGTCTCGACGCGGCTGCGCCTGCCGGTCAACGACCTCGCCTATGAGGCCGAGCTCGCCGTATCGCAGCTGCGCAAAGCGCTCGATGCCTTTGCCCGGCTCGACGTCGAGCGAGCGATCGAGGTGCTCAAGAAGGACGACCTGATCGACCAGGAATTCGAAGGCCTGCTGAGGAAGCTCATCACCTTCATGATGGAAGACGCGCGCACCATTTCGTCGAGCATCGACCTGATCTTCGTCGCCAAGGCGATCGAGCGCGTCGGCGACCACGCCAAGAACCTGGCCGAGCAGATCATCTACATCGTCAAGGGCACCGACGTTCGCCACAATCCGGTCGGCATGGTCGAGAACCTGGTCCGATAGCGTGCTGACACAGGAAGCAAGATGAGCCGAATCCTCGTCGTCGAAGACGAATCCGCGATCGCCGAGCTGATTTCGATCAACCTGCGCCATGCCGGCTTCGAGGTGACGATCTCCGGCGACGCCGAGCAGGCCCAGGTCGCGGTCGACGGCGTGCTGCCCAGCCTGGTCGTCCTCGACTGGATGCTGCCCGGGCAGAGCGGCCAGTCGCTGGCCCGGCAATGGCGCGGCCAGCCGCGCACCCGCGAGCTGCCGATCATCATGCTCACGGCGCGCGCCGAAGAGGCCGACAAGGTGGCCGGCCTCGACGCCGGTGCCGACGACTACCTGACCAAGCCCTTCTCGGCCAACGAGCTGCTCGCCCGCATCCGTGCCGTGCTGCGCCGCCGCGCCCCGGACGCGCTCGACACCGCCGTCGACGTCGGCCTGCTCAGCATCAACCCAGCGACGCGTCGCGTCACCAGCCAGGGCAAGGAAGTGAAGATCGGTGCCACCGAGTTCAAGCTGCTGCACTTCCTGATGACCCATCCCGAGCGCGTGCACAGCCGCACCCAGCTCCTCGACCGCGTCTGGGGCGACCACGTCTTCATCGAGGAGCGCACCGTCGACGTCCACGTCAAGCGCCTGCGCGAGTCGCTGAGCACCGTGCATTGCCAGCACATGATCGAGACCGTGCGCGGCGCCGGCTATCGCCTCACCAACCCGCAGGCTGTGACGGCCTGATGGCTCGGGCCCGGCGCGGGCGGTCATGAGCGGCCTGCTTCCCCGCTTGCTTGCTGGCCTCCTCGCGCTGGGCCTCGGCGCGCTGGCTGGATTCATCCTCGGCGCCGAGCTGGGTGCGCTGATCGGCGCCTTGACCGGAGGGTTGCTGGGCTTTGCCGGCATCGTCGTCTTCGATGCGCTGCGCGGCTGGCGTCTCATGCGCTGGTTGCGCGGCGCGCACGAAGGCATCGCACCGCGCGACTCCGGCTTCTGGGGCGAGCTGGCCTACCGCATCGAGCGCAGCCTGCGTGCTCTCGAGCGCAGCGCCGAGGTCGAGCGCACGCACCTTGCCCAGTTTGTCTCGGCCATGGAAGCCTCACCCAACGGCGTGCTGCTGCTCGACGCGAACGACCAGATCGAATGGTGCAACGCGCGCGCTGCCGACCACTTCGGTCTGGACCCGGTTCGCGACCGGCGCCAGCGGGTCACCAACCTGATCCGCTCGCCGGCCTTCGTCGAATACCTGCAGGCCGGCAACTTCGACGAGCCGATCGCCGTGCGCGAACCACGCGGCCACGGCTCGTTGCAGGTGCTGATGCGACGCTACGGCGCCGGCGCCAAGCTCGTCATCTCGCAGGACATGACCGAACGCGAGCGCTCCGAGGCGATGCGCCGCGACTTCGTCGCCAACGTTTCGCACGAGATCCGCACGCCGCTCACCGTGCTCTCGGGCTTTCTCGAGACGATGCGCAATCTGCCGCTGACCGAGGTCGAGCAGAGGCGCGTCATCACCCTGATGACGCAGCAGGCCGAGCGCATGGCCAACTTGGTCGGCGACTTGCTCACGCTGGCCCAGCTCGAGGGCAGTCCGCGCCCGGCCGCCGACAAGTGGGTGTGGGTCGCGGCGCTGTTCGTCCAGGTCGAGGCCGAGGCGCGGGCGCTTTCCGCGGGCCGGCACACGATCGCCTTCTCCGGCGCAGACGACGCGCAGGTGGCCGGCATCGAATCGGAATTGCAGAGCGCGATCGGCAACCTCGTCAGCAACGCGGTGCGCTACACGCCGGACGGCGGCCGCATCGACGTGACCTGGAAACGCGTCGACAACGGCTCGGGCGAGATCTTCGTGACCGACAGCGGCCGCGGCATCGCCCGCGAGCACCTCTCGCGCCTGACCGAGCGCTTCTATCGCGTCGACGGCAGCCGCTCGCGCGAATCGGGCGGCACCGGGCTCGGCCTGGCGATCGTCAAGCACGTCATCCAGCGCCATGGTGGCGAGCTCGACGTGGCCAGCGAGGTCGGCAAGGGCTCGACCTTTCGTCTCGTCCTGCCGGCGCCACGGGTGCGCGCCGGCACGAGCCCCACGGCCGCGGCGCTGGACGAGCCCGCGGACGTCGACGCACGTTGAGCGGCGCTCGCCAAGGCTTGATCCGGGCGCCGGGGCTCAGTTCGCGGCGGGCGCGCGACGATAGATGTCGATGACGTCGTCGTCGTTGCGATTGCGCCGTTCGCGGCTCACGAACTGCCAGGCCGGCGCTGCCGGCTTCTGCGTGCGCGGCAACATCAGGACGGTGCAGGGCGTCGCCTCGGCGGGCGTGACCGCATCGACGCGCCAACCACCCAGATATTCGAGCGCGACGACCTGCGCGCGCGCCATGCCGGGTGCGGCGATGCAGCTGCCGGCCGGCACCCGGTGGGCGATGCGCTGAGTCATCGATCGGTAGCCGCGCGCGTTGTCGAGCGGCGGCAGCAGCAGGGTCATGACGAGCAGCCAGCAAAGGCTCACGCCGCCGGCGGGCAGGACCAGGCTCTTCCAGAGCGGATGGCGACTGCGCCCGGTGCGCCACTTCACCAGCCAGGCCCAGGCCAGCGTGCCGACGATGGCAAAGGCCAGGGCAATGAGCGAGAAGCGGTTCTCGAAGCCGGGCGAGAGCTTGGCAATGTTGGCGCCCGGCTGGGCCGGGACACCGGTCTGCATGGAAATGTAGAAGACCCACCCGGTGGCCGCCGCGCTGGTGAAGAAGAACACCGAGAACCAGTCGATCGCCGCCGCGGCGCTGCGTTGCAGGGTCGGCAGGGCGAAGGCGGCGAGCACGGCGAGCGGCGGCAGGGCCAGCATCAGGGCACGATCGGATCCGGCCATCGCCACCCAGACCACGAGCAGGGCCGCGGTGCAGCCGAGCGGCATCGCCAGGTGCTCGCTCGAGAGGCGGCGTCGCCACTGCCAGATCGTCCAGAGCGCAAGCGGCCAGGCCGGCCAGGTGAACCACGCGAACTGTCGCGCCAGGCCGATGACCTGGCCGGCGTCGTGATAGCTGCCGAGGCGGTTCGCCCAGGCACCGAGGGCGGCGGCGGTGCCGATCGAGAGCAGGGCGCCGACGCCGATGCAGGCGGCGAGCCGCCGCGCGTCCGGTCGGCCGCAGACCAGCGACAGGAGACCGCCCACGGCCGCGAGCACGAGGGCGATGCTCGGCGCGCCGCTGGCGGCGAGCGCTGGCAGCGCCAGCATGGCCGCGAGGCCGCCGGCCCACGGTCGCTG
>JAYSMB010000085.1:0-2696 GCA_043725065.1 Burkholderiales bacterium | reverse complement strand
CTTCGATTCAATCGCGCGGATCGCTGCGCCCGTCGCACGCCGGGTCGGGGCCGACGCTCGAGTCGACCACGCGCCGCTCGGCCTCGCCGATCGTCACCTGCCACCACACGCAATCGCCCCCGGCGAAGCGGTAGTTCCAGACGTCGCCGCGCGGAAAGCGCACACCGTAGATCCAGACGGGCCGGCCGAAACGCATGCGCACCTCGTCGGCGGGCGTTCCTTTGGCGAGCGCCGACAAGTTGGATTCGGTCAACACCTGCTCCGACGACGTCAACACGCCGTTGCGATCGAAGTCGAGCATGTAGGTCTGCTTCGCCTGGCCACCATGCGCGAACTCGAGCCGCCTGCCGCCGCCGGGCAACTCGAACTCTTCGGTCGGCTTGAAGATGCCAAGCCGGGCTTGCTCGATCGGGCTGCCGAGCGACAACCCGCCCGGCGCGAGCGAGCCGCAAGCCGACAGCGACATGAGCAGCGCGACGCCCGTGAATCGGTAGTTCATTTTTTGCTCGCAACCAGGGTGAATGACGCCGCCGATTCTGCTGCGTGCGACGCGCCGACACGCGGGGCGGGGCATGGTGCGACTGCCTAAAATCTGCCGATGATTACTTCCTCCGACCTGCCGTTCTTCGAAGCCTTGCCGCACGGCATCCACACGATCGACACCGGCTTTCACCGCCCGGCGTTCGACGCGGCCTATTTGATGATCGAGCACGGCCGTGCGGCGTTCATCGATACAGGCATCAACGATTCGGTGCCGCGCCTGTTGGCCGTGCTCGAGGCGCAAGGGGTGGCGCGCGACGCGGTCGACTTCGTGATCGCGACCCATGTGCACCTCGACCATGCCGGCGGCGTCGGCCTGCTGATGCAGCAGTTGCCGAACGCGCAGCTGGTAGTGCATCCGCACGGCGCGCAGCACCTGATCGAGCCGAGCCGCCTGATCGACGGCGCACGTGCGGTCTACGGCGCCGACGAAGTGGCGCGCACGTACGGTGAGGTGATCGGCGTCGCGGCCGAGCGCGTGCTGCGCACCCACGACGAGATGGTGCTCGACTTCAACGGCCGGCCGCTCCGGTTTCTCGACACCCCCGGCCACGCACGCCACCACCACTGCATCTGGGACGAACGCAGCCGCGGCTTTTTCACCGGCGATACCTTCGGCCTCTCGTACCGCGAACTCGACACACCGCGCGGCGCGTGGGTGATGCCGACCACCACGCCGGTGCAGTTCGAGCCGGAAGCCCTGCGTGCCTCGGTACAGCGGATGCTCGCGTTCGAGCCCACCACCCTGTACCTGACCCACTACGGCGCGGTTGCCGACGTGTCGCGCCTCGGCGCCCTCTTTCTGCAACTGCTCGATTCGTTCGTGACGCTCGCCAACGCGCTACCCGACGACGCCGACCGCCACCGCGCCTTGGTCGACGGTCTCTTCGCAATCGAGCTGAAAAGCCTGCGTGAGCATGACAACACGTTGCCTGAAACCGAGCTGCGCGAATTGCTGGCACTCGACAACGAACTCAACGCGCAAGGCATGGCCGTGTGGTTGAACAAGCGCGCGAGCCGCAAGGCTGGCACGACGCCATGAGCCGCGTGCAGTTCCACCTCGAAGACCGGGTCGCGGTCATCACCGGCGCCGCGCAGGGCATCGGCGCGGCATGCGCCGAACGGCTGTCGCGAGACGGCGCCGCGGTGGCGCTCTGGGATGTCGACGACGCGCGCGGCCAAGCGCTGGCTGACGACCTCGCGAGCCGCGGCGCACGAGCGATCTACCAGCACTGCAACGTTGCAGCGACGGTCGAGGTCGACGCCGCGCTGGCGGCAACGCTGCAAGCGTTCGGCCGGGTCGATGCGCTGATCAACAACGCCGGCATCTTCAAGGCCGCCGAGTTTCTCGACGTGACCGAAGCCGACTGGGACGCGGTGATTTCCGTCAACCTCAAGGGCGCGTTTCTCGTCGGCCAGGCCGTGGCCCGCGCCATGGTGGGCATGAAGACAGGCGGCACCATCGTCAACATGAGTTCGGTCAACGGCGTGATGGCGATCCCGAACATCGCGAGCTACAACGCCAGCAAAGGCGGCGTGAATCAGCTGACCCGCGTGATGGCGTTGGCGCTCGCCGACCACGGCATCCGCGTCAACGCGGTCGCCCCGGGCACGATCGCCACCGAGCTCGCCGCCAAGGCCGTGCTCGGGAGCGAGGCCGCGAAGCAGCGCATCTTGAGCCGCACGCCGATGAAGCGGCTCGGCGAGCCGGCCGAGATCGCCGACGTGTGTGCCTTTTTGACCAGCGATGCGTCGAGCTACATCACCGGCGAGATCGTCACCATCGATGGCGGCCGTATGGCGTTGAACTACGTCGTGCAACCGTGACGATCGCGTTCACGCTTGAGCCCGTGACCAACGCTGACTGCGAGCCGCTGCTGGGAGCTCGCTGAGCGCCAGCGGCAACTGCGCTACGCACCCGGCCCGGATTCTGTTCATCAACGCGAGGCGTTCGTCGCAGGGGCGAACGCAGTCGCACAATCTTTGCATGCCAACCCTTCAATGCCCTCGATGGAACCTAACCCCGACCCCGCGCAGGTGATCGACCAATGGGAGCGCGACGCCGCCGCGCGCCTGGCCCGCATGGCGCCGATCGGCGTGCCGCGGCCCGATCAGCTCGCCGGCCTCTCGGGCATGCAGGTGTTCGAGAAGCTGTT
>JAYSMB010000084.1:0-11301 GCA_043725065.1 Burkholderiales bacterium | reverse complement strand
ACCAGGTGGCCGGCCACCGGCGTGGTGAACATGGCGGTCGGCGTGAACGACGCCCACATCTCGCGCTGCCGTTTCTTCAACCCTGCAAATGGATCCTGAGTCACGGTGGACTCCCTGGCGCCGCCCGTAGCGGCGAGTGCACTTTAGCCCGTCGCCGCCGGCAATCGGGACGGCTCAGGACGAGAATCCGAAAGCCACAATCGCCACGATTCGCGTTTCCTGGCCAAGTGAGCCTGGGCGGCGCTAGCGTCATCGGCGAGAGGACATGGACATGGCGACGTTTCTGGTGGCGCACGGCGCCTGGTCGGCGGGGTGGGCCTGGAAGAAGATGCGGCCCTTGTTGCGCGCGCATGGTCACGAGCTGTTCACGCCGACCCACACCGGCCTGGGCGAGCGCAGTCATCTCGCCCACCCGGGCATCGATCTCGATGCCCATATCGCCGACATTCTGGCCGCGATGCGCTTCGAGGATCTGCACGACGTGATCCTGGTCGGACACAGCTACGGCGGTATGGTGGCGACCGGCGTCGCCGACCGTGCGTCCGATCGCATCTCGAAGCTGGTCTACCTCGACGCCTTCGTGCCGCGCGACGGGCAGGCCGTCTTCGATCTGATCGGCGACACGGGCCCCGAGCGCGCGCGCGAAGCGGCGCGAGTACATGGCGAAGGCTGGCGTGTGCCGGCGAACCCGATGCCGGCCGACACGCCAGAAGCCGACGTGGCCTGGGCCGGGCCGCGCCGCATGATGCAGCCGATCAAGACCTTCGAGCAGCGCTTGCGGCTGACCGGCGCTGTCGACCAGCTACCGCGAACCTACATCTATTGCACCCGGCCCGGGCCCGGCGACGCGTTCCGGCAGTTTGCCGATCGCGCACGCGCAGAGCCGGGCTGGAAATACCACGAGCTCGATGCGAGCCACAACCCGCACATCACGATGGCCGAGACCCTGGCGGATCTGCTCGACAGGATCAGCGCGACTTGATGACCAGGGCGATCCCGCCCAGGATCGCGATGGCCGCGAGCAGGAGCCGAAGCGTCGGCGGCTCGTCGAGCAAGGCGATACCGCCGAGGGCGGCGATGACCGGCACGCTGAGCTGCACGGTCGCCGCGCTGGTGGCCTTTAATCCGGGCAGCGCGGTGTACCAGACCGCGTAGCCGATGCCGGAAGTCACGGCCCCGGACGCGATCGCGTAGCCCACGCCCGCGGCGTCGAGCGATGCCCACGGCAGCGTCGCGGCACTCAGCACGACGGCGAAGGCGACGGCGCGAATGAAGTTGCCCGAAGTCACGCGCAGCGGATCGCCCGCGCCTTTGCCGCGCAGCGAATAGGCGCCCCAGGCGACGCCCGCAGCGAGCATCAGCGCCGAGCTCAGCAAAGGCGGCGCCGAGAGGCCGGGCAGCAAGAGGCCGATCAGCCCGCCCAAGGCGCACGCCAACCCGACGATCTGCCAGGCGCGAAGACCTTCGCCCCGCCACAGACCGAAGCCGATCATCGTCGCCTGCACGGCACCGAACAGCAACAGCGCGCCGGTCGCTGCCGTCAGGCTCAAGTAGGCGAACGAAAACGCGGCGGCGTACGTAAAGAGTGCGAATGCGGAAGTCCAGTTTCCGGCTGAGGCTTTCTTGCCACCCCGGACGCGCACGATCAGCCACAGCGCGATGGCACCCGAAGCGATGCGGATCGAAGTGAAGCTGGCCGCGTCGATGCGGCTGGCGGTGAAGGCGGCGCGGCACAACAGAGAATTGCCGGCAAAGGCCAGCATCGCCAGCAGCGTGAGGATGATTACTCGCTTGTGTGACATCGGGTGATTCTGAAGGCCGGCGGCCCAGGCCGCAGTGGTCGCGCCGCCGCGTTGCGATGCCGATGTATTCCTGCCGCGGCGCGCCACCGCTTCAACGCGCGAGAGCCCCGGTTGATCCGGCGCGCCGCGCCTCGTAAGCCTTGAGGTGAAGATAGGCGACGCGAAGCACGGACAGCGGCTGCGGATCTTGCTTCGAGCGCATGAGCAGATCGCCCAGGACATGGTCGGCCTCGACCGCGGCACCGCGTTCGATGTCCTTCAACATCGAAGCGCTCATCGGTGAGCCCGCGGCCGTGATCGCGGATCGAATCCGGTCGATGCTCGGAGCACGCGGCGCAAAGCCGTTCGCGGCGGCAATCGCGCAACACTCCTCGACGATGCACAGGTTCAGGTCGGCGGCGCCGGCAGCGACGATGTCGCCGATGCTTGCGCGCATCAAGCAGGTAGCGCCGGCCGCCGAGGCGATGAACACCCACTTCTCCCACATCTCCTGAAGGATCTGGGTGGTGGATCGCGAGTCGAATTTCGCGGTCGAGAAATCGCCGCGGATCTTCTCGACCCGTTCCGACGCTGTCCCGTCGAATTCGCCGAACACCAGGCTGTGCAGGTCGTTCAGATGGTGGATGACGCCGGCAGCGTCGAGCGTTGCGGAGATCATGCAAAGAGCGCCAAGGACGTGCTCGGCGCCGAAGCGATCTTTCAAGTCGTCGAGATGGTGCAGGCCATTGAGCAAGGGCAGGATGGCCGTGTCCGGCCCGACCGCCGGAGCGAACGATTCCATCGTCTCGGCCAGGTCGTAAGCCTTGCAGCCGACGATCACGACGTCGAAGGGCCCGGTGATCCCATCGGCCAATACAAAGGGCGGCGACGGCAACGCCAGGTCGCCGAAACGGCTCTTGACGATCAGCCCGGTCGTTGCCAGCGCCCTGGCTCGGCCCGGCCGCAACAGGAAGGTCACATCCTGGCCGGCCTCGAGCAAACGACCACCGAAGTACCCGCCAAGTGCACCCGCTCCGACCACCAGATAGCGCATGTTTACCCCGACCTTCTACGTTGCCCGCACTGTACGGCGATGACCGAGAATCCGTCGCGCCACCCTGGCTCCACCCACGCCACATGCTGACCCTGCTCTTCGACGGCGTCGCCTATGGCATGTTGCTGTTCGTGCTCGCCGTCGGCCTGGCGGTCACGCTCGGGCTGATGAACTTCATCAACCTGGCGCACGGCGCGTTCGCGATGGCGGGCGGCTATATCACGGTGCTGCTGATGAACCGCGCCGGCGTGCCGTTTCTGCTTTGCCTGCCGATCGCCTTCATCGGCACGGCTCTTCTCGGCGCGCTGCTCGAACGCACGCTCTACCGGCCGATGTACGCGCGTCCGCATCTCGACCAGGTGCTGTTCTCGATCGGCCTCGTCTTCATGGCCGTCACCGCGGTCGACTACCTGGTCGGCTCGATGCAGCAGAACATCACTCTGCCCACGTGGCTGCAGGGGCGCCTGCCGATCGAGGCGGTGGGGATCGGCAAGTACCGCCTCTTCATCATCGCGCTCTGCGCCGCGCTCACGCTGGGTCTGCAATGGGTGCTCTCGCGCACCCGCTTCGGCAGCCGGCTGCGCGCCTCGGTCGACGATCCACGCGTGGCGGGCGGGCTCGGCCTCGACGTCAATCGCATCTTCCTATTCACCTTCGCGGTCGGCTCGGGCCTGGCGGGATTGGGCGGTGCGTTGGGCGCCGAAGTGCTCGGGCTCGATCCGACCTTTCCGCTCAAGTTCATGATCTATTTCCTGATCGTCGTCTCGGTCGGCGGCACGACCACGATCACCGGCCCGCTGCTCGCCGCACTGCTGCTCGGCATCGCCGACGTGGCGGGCAAGTACTACGTGCCCAAGCTCGGCGCCTTCATCGTCTACAGCTTGATGATCGCGATCCTCGTGTTCCGGCCGCGGGGCCTGTTCGCGAAGGCAGGTGGGCGGTGAGCACCGCCGGGCCGCCCCAAGGTGCGAACGCCCCCTCGGGGGGCAGCGCAGCGGCGCCAGCCGCGAGCGTGGGGGCTCCATGAGCAAGGTCGCGGAAGAACTCTCGCCCGCGGCGCGATCGCTGCGCCGCTACGCGCGCTGGCGCTGGTGGGAGCTGGCACTGTTCGCGGCCTTGCCGATCTCGTGGCTGCTGCTGCCCAGGCATGCCCTGCTGCTCAACGAGATCGCCATCGTCGCGCTGTTCGCGGTCTCGCTCGACCTCATCCTCGGTTATGCCGGCATCGTCTCGCTCGGCCATGCCGCCTTCTTCGGCTTCGGTGCGTATGCGGCGGCGTTGTTCGCGAAGGACGCGATGCCCGACCCGCTGGTCGGCCTGGCCGTCGCCATCGCTGCGAGCGCCCTGCTCGGTCTGGCGACCAGCGTGCTCATCCTGCGCGGCACCGACCTGACGCGGCTGATGGTGACGCTGGGCGTCGCCTCGATCCTCTACGAGCTCGCCAACAAGCTCGACTGGCTGACGGGAGGGGCGGATGGCCTGCAAGGCGTCGTCATGGGCCCGCTCGCGACGCCGTTCGGCCGCTTCGATTTCGACCTCGCGGGTCGGACCGCGTATGCCTATTCGCTGATCGTGCTCGCGGTCTCGCTCTTCATTGCACGACGCATCGTCCAGTCGCCGTTCGGCGTCTCGCTGCAAGCGCTGCGCGACAACCGCTTGCGCGCCGAAAGCATCGGCCTGTCGGTGCGCTTGCGCCTGGTCGCGGTCTATACCATCGCCGCCGCGATCGCCGGTGCCGCCGGCGCGCTGCTGGCCCAGACCAGCGGCTTCGCTTCGCTCGACCTCTTCGACTTCCATCGCAGCGCCGAGGTGCTGCTGGTGCTCGTGATCGGCGGCACCGGCTATCTCTACGGCGGCGTGTTCGGGGCGATCGTCTTCAAGCTGCTGCACGACCTCATCTCGGCCTGGACGCCGCAGTACTGGAACTTCTGGCTCGGCCTGTTTCTGGTCGTGCTCGTGCTGGTCGGCCGCGATCGCTTCGTGCGACCGTGGACCTGGTTCGGGAGAAGAAAATGAGCGTTGTTCTCGAGACGCGCTCGCTGGTCAAGCGTTTCGGCGGCCTCGCCGCAACGAACGACGTGTCGCTGAAGGTCGAGCGCGGCGCACGCCACGCCCTGATCGGACCGAATGGCGCTGGCAAGACGACCCTCATCAACCTTCTGACGGGCGTGCTCGAGCCGACGTCCGGCTCGATCGCGCTCGACGGCCAGGACATCACCCGCCTGTCGGTCCACGCCCGCGTGCGTCGCGGCATGGTTCGCACTTTCCAGATCACGCAGCTCTTCAACGGCCTGACGCCACTGTCGTCGCTGGCGCTCGCCGTCACCGCGCGGCGCGGCGACAGCGCCGGCGTATGGCGCAGGCTCGGCCGGGATCCCGCGATCGCGATCGAATGCGAAAGCCTGCTCGCGCGTTTCGGCCTCAGCGACGTGATGGACCAGCCGGTCGCCTCGCTTGCTTACGGCAAGCGACGCCTGCTCGAGATCGCCACCGCGCTCGCCTGCCGGCCGCGCGTACTGTTGCTCGACGAGCCGGTCGCCGGCGTTCCGGAAGGCGATCGCCAGGAGATCTTCGAAACCATCAACGCCTTGCCCGCCGCTGTGTCGGTGCTGCTCATCGAACACGACATGGACCTGGTCTTCAACTTCGCGAAGACGGTCACCGTGCTCGTCAACGGCGCCGTGTTCGCCGAGGGCGATGTCGAATCGATCGCCAAAGATCCGCGCGTCAAGGCCGTGTACCTGGGCGAAGACGAGGCCGAAGGTGCCGGGCACGCGCATGGCTGAGTTGCTTCGCGTCGAGGGACTGCGCTCGGGCTACGGCCAGGCGGTCGTGGTCCAGGGCATCGACGTCACCCTGGCCGAAGGCGAGTCGCTCGCGCTGCTGGGCAGGAACGGCACCGGCAAGACAACACTGCTCAACTCCCTGGTCGGTGTGACGCGCCGCCACGGCGGCCGAATCGTTCTTGGCAGTCGCGACATCACGAACCTGCCGCCGCATGCGCGCGCCGCCGCCGGCATCGGCTGGGTGCCGCAGGAGCGCAATATCTTTCGCTCGCTGACGGTCGAGGAAAACCTCAGCGCCGTGGCGCGCCCGGGGCGGTGGACGATCAAGCGCGCCTACGAAATGTTTCCCCGCCTCGAGGAGCGCAAGGCGAACATGGGCAACCAGCTCTCGGGCGGCGAACAGCAGATGCTGGCGGTGGCGCGTGCGCTGGTCCTCAACCCGCGCCTGCTGCTGCTCGACGAGCCGCTCGAAGGGCTGGCGCCGATCATCGTCCACGAGCTGCTGCGTTCGATCGCCCGCGTGGTGCGCGACGAAGGCGTCTCGGCGATCATCGTCGAGCAGAACCCGCGCCTGATCCTGCCGATCACTTCACGCGCGGTCGTCCTGGATCGCGGCGCGATCGTCCACGAAGGCGCAAGTGCCGATCTGCTTGCCGATCGCGAGCGGCTCGATCGCTGGCTGGCGGTCGCGCGCGCCTGATCCGGCGCTACAGCGGCAGGCCGACATAGTTCTCGGCCAGCACTGTCGAAGCAGCCTTCGAGTCGACAAGGTAGTCGAGCTCGGCGGCTTGCATCTTCTGCCCGAATGCGCCGGTCTCTGGAAACTTGTGCATCAGCGAGGTGAACCACCACGAGAAGCGCTCGGCACGCCAGACACGGCGCAGGCACCGCTCGGAGTAGCCGTCGATGCCGGCGTCGCTGTTCTCGCGGTAGTGCTCGGCGAGCGCACGCGAGAGCAGGGCGACGTCGCCGGCCGCCAGGTTCAGCCCCTTCGCGCCGGTGGGCGGAACGATGTGCGCGGCGTCGCCGGCCAGAAAGAGCCGGCCGAAGCGCATCGGCTCGGCGACGAAGCTGCGCAGCGGCGCGATGCTCTTCTCTATCGACGCGCCGGTGACCAGCGATTCGGCCGCGGCCGGGTCCAGGCGCAGGCGCAGCTCGTCCCAGAAGGCCGTGTCGCTCCAGCGCTCTACTTTGTCGTCGGACGAGCACTGCACGTAGTAGCGGCTGCGCGCGGCCGAACGCATGCTGCACAGGGCGAAGCCGCGCGCGTGGTTCGAGTAGATGAGCTCGTGCGAGACCGGCGGCGTTTCCGAGAGCACGCCGAGCCAGCCGAACGGATAGACACGCTCGAAGGTCTTCAGCGCATTCACGGGAACGCTTTGTCGGCTGATGCCGTGATAGCCGTCGCAACCGGCGATGAAGTCGCACCGCAATTCGTGTTCGCCGCCGCCGTTCATGTAGCGCACGCTCGGCTTTGCGCCGTCGAAGCCGTGCAGGCTGACGTGCTGCGCCTCGTAGACGGTGGCCAGTCCGGACGCGGCGCGCAAGTGCATCAGGTCGCGAGTCACTTCGGTCTGGCCGTAGACCATGACAAGCTTGCCGCCGGTCAGGCCGTGCAGGTCGATGCGATGGCGCGCGCCGCCGAAGCAAAGCTCGATGCCTTCGTGCGGCAGGCCTTCGGCGTGCATTCGCGCGCCGGCGCCGGCCGCGTCGAGCAGGTCGACGGTCACCTGCTCGAGTACGCCGGCGCGGATCCGGCCGAGCACGTAGTCGGCATCGCGCTGTTCGACGATCACCGATTCGACGCCGGCTTTTGCCAGCGAGGCGCCGAGCAGCAGGCCGGCAGGACCGGCGCCGACGATCGCGACTTGCGTCGAACGGATCGTCATGGCGCTTCGTCGTCCCCCGGTTGTCGGTGCCAGAGCGCGAGCAGTTCCGCTTCGCGAGCCCGCGTGAGCTTGCCGCGACGGCGCGCGTCTTCCGCTGCGGGAACGCCTTCGTCCATCACCGCGGCCACGGTCTGCTCGAGCGGCCGCGTCGTCAGCCGGGTCCGTTCGGCGCGCTGGATCTCGACCCGGGAGTGGGCATGGTTCTCGACATCCTCGGACGGCAACCAGAGCGGCAACTCGCTCCACGGCTCGACGCCCTGGTCGAGCAGAAAGCTTTCGGCGACCGGCGTCACCTTCAGCTCCGGGGCGCCGCGTTCGGCCGCCTCGTCCTGGCAGGCCGCGACCAGGTCGGCCCAGGTGCAGGGCGGCCCGTTCGCCGGGCCGGTGGCGTTGAAGGCGCCGCGCTCGCCGCGTTCGAGCAAGCGCACGATCCAGGCGCCGAGGTCGCGAACGTCGATGAACTGGAGCGGCTCATCCTCGCCGAGGTCGGGCACCAGCATCTCGCCGCCTTCCATCGCCCGCCAAGGCCAATGGCTGAAGCGGCCGCTGCGGTCGCCCGGTCCGACGATCAGGCCGGGGCGGACGACCAGGCCGCGTTCGCCGAAGACGTCCCAGACCTCGGCTTCGCAGGCCGCCTTTTGCGGACCGTAGTGGGCGAGGTCGCGCTCGGCCGGATCGATGGCGTCGAAGTCGGCGAGCCGGTCGGTTTCGCGCACCGGCGCGTGGATGAACGACTTGTAGGCCGAGATGCTCGACACGAAGCAATAGATGGCGTTGTCGCGCAACGCCCGGGCGCTTTTCTTCACGTCGGCCGGTGCATAGCCGCAGGTGTCGACGACGGCGTCGAACTTTCGCCCCTCGAGCAGGCCGAGGTCGGCGCCGCGGTCGCCGGCAATCGCCTCGACGCCTGCCGGCCAGTCGCCGCGGGCGCGGCCGCGGTTGAAGACCGTCAGCTCGTGCCCGCGGTCGAGCGCCGAATCGAGGACGGCGGCGCCGAGGAACACGCCGCCGCCGAGGAGGAGGATTTTCATGGTCGGGTCCTTCGCCGAGTCAGGCGGGCAGCGGCGCGGCACAGTTCGCGCAGAAGTGCGCCCCCGCCGGCGCGGCGGTGCCGCATTGGTTGCAGAAGCGCGGCCCCGCCGGGGCGGGCGGCTGCACGCCGAGGGCCGTGCCGAGCGCCGCGGCGGTCCGCAATTCGCGATGCAGCTGAGCGGCCGATGTGGGCTCGCCGGCGCTCGCCCGCATCGCGCGCTCACCGGCGCCGAGCGCGGCCATTCGGCGCTCGTCTTCGCCGCTGAAGGGTGCGACCAGCACGCTCTGGCTGCGTGCGAACTGCGCCAGATCGGCGGCCAGCGCTTTCGCTTCCTGCTCGGTCGAGAACATCGCCGTCACCTGGCGCGCGTCGTCCTTGCCGAACACCACCGATTCGATGCGCGCCCGCCAAACGCGCAAGGTCATCGCCTCGCTGCGGACGACGCTGTTCTCGGTGTTGACGCGGCTCGAGAAGTTGTTGCCGGTGCCGATGCGCGAGGTCTGCCAGTTGCCCATCATTTCGACCCAGACCAACACCGACTCGAAGTTGAACCGGCCCCAGAGGCGCGCCGCCGCCTGGAAGCAGAAGGCGGCGACGAAGGCGAGGATGGCCGAAGTGCCGGCCAGCGAGTAGCGGTTCTCCTGCCACGGCGCCGCGACGTCGAAGTGCCGGACGAAGGCAAGCGACATCGCGATCGCCGCGATCACCAGCGCCGTGGCGTACAGGTCGAGCAGGAGCAGGGCACGATGACGCTTGCCGGCCAGCGCCGAAGCGAGCGTCGGCGCCTGTGTGCCGGCGGTCGGCAGCGGCTGGCCTTCTTCGAAGAGTTCGCCGGCGAAGCTGCCCGAAGGCGTCGCCGCCGTCGTCACCGGGTCGATCCGGGCATAGCGGCGGTTCGGGATGCGCTCGGTCCAGGCCGCCTGCATCAGGCGGTCGAGCTCGTCCATCAGCGTCGCCGGCGGCGCGTTCATGGAGAGCCGCTGCTGCTCCACGCTGGCGCGCGTCTGCGGCGCGTCGTCGACCTGGGCGAGCACGGCGGCCATGGCCAGCGCGCAGGCGACCAGCGCGGTTCCGAGCATGACAAAGGTCTGGGTGTCGAGCGAGAAGGCGCCGAGCGGCGGCAGCCTGGCCGCGACCAGCCCGATCGCCACGGGGCCGAGGATGGCCGCGGCGATCAGGCCGACCAGCGAGGCGGTCGTGACGCGCGCCCGGTGCTGCGTCAGCACCGGCTGCAGCAGGAAGACGATGCCGAATGCGAAATAGAGGATGGCGATCCACGGCCGCGTCAGCGCCGTGCCGAACACGAACCAGGAGAAAAGCAGGCTCACCAGCGTCGCGGCGATCGCCGCCAGGTTGAAGGCGTAGCGGCGGGCGAGCGCCTGCACTTCGCGCGGCGCGGTGATCAGGGTCGGTGTCCAGTGGTAAAGCAGGCCTTCGACGGCGCCCTCGGGCTCCGGGTAGGTCAGCCCGCCCTGGCGCAGGATGTCCTTGATGCGGTCCGCGGCGGGCGAGCCACCGCTGGCGCCGGGGGGAATCTCCGGCGCCAGCGAGGTCGGCCGGCCTCGGCCGAAGAAGAAGCGCAGGCGGGTCGCGGCGGTCGCCGCCGCGGCCAGGCCGGCGGCGACGAGGAGCAGTCCGGCGAGGATCGGCGCGGCCGCCATGCGCAGCGCACTCGCCTGCATCGCGCCTTTCGCCCAGAGCAGGCTCAGCACGCCGGCGCCGACCAGCAGCGCGGCGCACAGCCACAGCAGCCGGTTCTGCAGGCGGTACGGATTGGGCAGCTCGAGCAGCTTCGATTCGGAGCCGTACTCGTAGGTCATCGGGGCCTTGGTGCGCCGGCGGGTCGCGAGGCGGCGAGTTTAGAGGTTCGCTCGCCGGCGCCGGCCCGGGGCGGCTCAAGCCCGGCGGGCAGACGCCGATAACACCGCTAGCCCCGTGTGTCTCGATACTGCACGGGCCTACCCCATGAAGGCAGCCACCCTCACCCCCGAGATCGACGTCCAGGCGCTGCGCGTCGGCATGTTCGTGCATCTCGACGTGGGCTGGATATCGCACCCGTTCCCGCTCAGCAGCTTCCGGATCACGACGGCGGCGCAGGTGGCGACGATCCGCTCGCTCGGCCTCGGCAGGGTGCGCTGGAGCCCGCAGGACAGCGACCTGTCCCTGCCCGACGGCGGCGAGGCGACGCCGGCACTGCCGCGGCCGCCACGCGCCGCGGCCAACGATGCCCAGGCCGACCTCGACCCGGGCGAGGCGGCCAATGACGGGCGGAGCGATACCGCCACCGCGCCGGGTGCGCTCGATACGCCGGAGTCGGCCGAAGAACGCTCGCACGTCTCGCACCGGCGCCGGCTGGAGGCGCAGCGCGAGGCGCAGAAGGTTTGCGAGCGCCAGTACGGCGAGGCGTCGCGCCTCTGCAAGCAGACCATCGAGCTGGTAGCCGGCAAGCCGCGCGAGGCCAAGGCGCAGGCCGAGGCATTGACCCGGGCCCTGGTCGACAAGATGGTCGACGCGCGCGAGCTCTGCATTCGCGTCCTGACCGAAGGTGCCGGCGACAAGGCTTCGATGCACGCCATGAACGTCGGCATCGTCTCGCTGCTGATGGGCCGTTGCTTCGGCTTCGCGCCGGAGGAGATGCAGGACCTCGGCGTCGGCGCCATGCTGCACGACATCGGCAAGTGCGACCTGCCGGCGCGCCTGCGCCATCGCGAAGACAACTTCTCGCCGAGCGAGACGCGCGTCTATGAGGAGCACGTCG
>JAYSMB010000083.1:0-2131 GCA_043725065.1 Burkholderiales bacterium | reverse complement strand
GCCGAGCTGGCCGCCGGCCGGATGGTGATCCTCGTCGACGAAGAAGATCGCGAAAACGAAGGCGATCTCGTCCTCGCCGCCGATCACGTCACGCCCGAGGCGATCAACTTCATGGCGCGCTTCGGGCGCGGCCTGATCTGCCTCACGCTCACGCGCGGGCGCTGCGAGCGCCTGCAACTGCCGCCGATGGCGGCCAGGAACGGTGCCCAGCACGGCACCGCGTTCACGGTCTCGATCGAAGCGGCCACTGGCGTGACCACCGGCATCTCGGCCGCTGACCGGTCGCGCACCGTGCAGGTCGCCGTGCGCAAGGATGCGCGCCCCGGCGACCTGGTCCAGCCCGGCCACATCTTCCCGCTGCAGGCGCAGGACGGCGGCGTCCTCATGCGTGCCGGCCACACCGAGGCCGGCTGCGATCTCGCGGCGATGGCCGGCCTGGCGCCAGCCGCCGTGATCTGCGAAGTGATGAACGACGACGGGACGATGGCGCGCCTGCCCGACCTGATCGCCTTCGCTGAAATGCACGGCCTGAAGATCGGCACGATCGCCAGCCTGATCGAACACCGCAGCCGCAACGAATCGCTGATCGAGCGCGCGGGCACGCGCAAGATGCTGACGCCGCAAGGCGAGTTCGACTGCACGGCCTACCGCGACCGCACGGGCGGCCTGCACCTGGCCCTGACCAAGGGCCGCTGGTCGGCGTCGGAGGAAGTGCTGGTGCGCGTGCACGAGCCGCTCTCCGTGCTCGACTTGCTCGATGCCGGACCGTGCGACCACTCCTGGCCGCTGCCGCGCGCCCTCGCCGCTTTGCAAAAGAGCGAGCGCGGCGCAGCCGTGCTGCTCAACTGCGGCGAAGACGCGGCCTCGTTGTTGCCGCAGGTGCTGGCGCGCAGCCGCGGCGCACGCCGGCCGCCGCAGCCGATGGACTTGCGCACCTACGGCATCGGCGCACAGATCCTGCGCGACCTCGGCATCGCGAAGATGAAGCTGATGGGCAGCCCGCGCCGCATGCCGAGCATGGTGGGCTACGGGCTCGAAGTGAACGGCTTCGTCGCCGACGAGCCCGCGGTTCCGGCGCCCGTCGCCACGCATGCGCAACGCTGACCGCGGCGAGGCCGCACGCCTCGACGGTCGCGAGCTGCACATCGGCATCGTCCAGGCCCGCTTCAACTCTGGCGTCACCGACCGGATCGTCGCCGCGTGCCGGGCCGAGTTCGCGGCACTCGGCGTCGCGCCCGGCGCGACCACCTTGCTGCAAGTTCCTGGGGCGCTCGAAATAGGCGTGGCTCTCGCCGCGCTCGCCGAGACCGACGAGTTCGATGCGCTGGTCGCGGTCGGCTGCGTGATCCGCGGCGAGACCTATCACTTCGAGCTGGTCGCCAACGAAAGCGGCGCGGCCGTCACACGAGTTTCGCTCGACCACGGCGTGCCGATCGCCAACGCCGTCCTCACCTGCGAGAACGAAGCACAAGCCGCGGCCCGCGCCGAAGACAAGGGCCGCGACGCGGCAAGGGTCGCCGTCGAAATGGCCAACCTGCTGGACGACTGGTCGTGAGCGAAGCCGGGGAAGAAGACCGGCCCGGCGCCGGGCCGCCCCAAACCGGGCCGCGCCCCCGAGCGGGGCAGCACAGCGGCGACCGCCGCAAGCGTGGCGGCCCCGTTTCGGCCCGTCGCAAGGCCCGCGAGTTCGCGCTGCAAGGCTTGTACGAGTGGCTGGTCGGCGGCGCCGACGCCGGCGTGATCGATGCTCACGTTCGCGAGCAGGAAGGCTTCGAAAAGTGCGACGCCGTGCACTTCGACATGCTGCTGCACGGCTGCATCCGCGAGGCCGCCGCACTCGATGCGCTGCTCGCGCATCACCTCGATCGCAAGACGGCGCAGCTTTCGCCGGTCGAGCATGCCGTGCTCATGATCGGCGCCTACGAGCTCCGGCATTGCGTAGCCATCCCGTACAAGGTCGCGATCAACGAGGCTGTCGAGCTGGCCAAGAGCTTCGGCGGCACCGACGGCCACAAGTACGTCAACGGCGTGCTCGACAAGGCCGCGGTTGACCTGCGACCGGTCGAGGTCGAGGCGATGCGCGCGTCGCGGCGCTGAACGCATGAAATTCGTGTTCCGACGCTCGCTCGCA
>JAYSMB010000082.1:0-2154 GCA_043725065.1 Burkholderiales bacterium | reverse complement strand
TCCACTGAAAAAACGGCGGTGCCGGAACAGGATTTACAGCTTGCAGCCGCGTGCCGGATCGGCCAGCGCCTTCACCGCCACCGAGCGGAACTCGTTGTTGTTGCCCTTGGCTTCGCGCAGGTAGATGTCCTGCACCGGGTTGCCGGCGGGCGAGATCGTGAACTTGCCGCGCGGGCTGTCGACCGTGACCTTGTGCATCGCGGTGGTGAGCGCGTCGCGCTTGCTCAGGTCGCCCTTCACCGCGTTCAGCCCGGCGGCCAGGATCTGCGCGGCGTCGTAGCCCTGCACCGCGTAGACGTCGGCATTCGCCTTGTAGGTCAGCGCGAAGGCCTTGCGGAAGGCGTTGTTGCGCGGCGTGTCGAGGTTGTCGGCGTAGTGCAGCGTGGTGAACAGGCCTTGTGCGGCATCGCCTTGCGCTTCGAGCGTGCCGTCGGTCAGGAAGCCCGAGCCGAACAGCGGGATCGACTTGTTCAGGCCGGCGGCCGCGTAGTCCTTGACGAACTTGACCGCGCCACCGCCGGCGAAGAACGCGAACACGACATCGGGCTTCTGCGCCGCGATCTCGGTCAGCAGGGCCTGGAACTCGACGTTCGGGAACGGCAGCGTCAGGTCTTTCAGGACCTTGCCGCCGCCCTTCTCGAACGACTCGGTGAAGCCCTTCACCGTCTCGTTGCCGGCGGCGTAGTTCCAGGTGATCGTCATCGCGCGCTTGTAGCCCTTCTGCGCAGCGACCACGCCGGTCGAATAACCCGGCTGCCAGTTCGAGAACGAGCTGCGCACGATGTTCGGGCCGCACATGGCGCCGGTGATGCCGTCGGCGCCAGCGTTGGGCACGATCAGCAGCGTGTTGTTGTCTTTCGCGGCCTTGGCCATCGCCAGCGCCACGCCCGAGTGCACGGTGCCGACCAGCACGTCGACGTTGTCGCGCTTGATCAGCTTGTTGACGTTGTCGGTGGCCTTCGAGGGTTCGGACTCGTCGTCGACCTTGAAGTACTGGATCTCGCGCCCGCCGAGCTTGCCGCCCTGCTCCCGCACGTAGAGCCTGAAACCGTTCTCGATCGCGATGCCGAGCGCAGCGTAGGTGCCCGAGTAGGGCAGCATCAGGCCGACCTTGATCGGCCCGCTGGTTTGCGCTTGCGCGCTGAACGAAGCGGCGGCAAGCGCGAGCGCCGCGACGGAAGAAAGGGCGATTCGGGTGGACTGCATGAGGGCTCCGGGTGTCAGGGGTTGCTTGCTTCGCCGTGTTCGCGAATGAAGCGACCGGCCTCGCGCGCGAGAAGCGCGGGCTGGTCGCGATGCGGCGAGTGTCCGCATTCCGGGATCACGAGCAAGCGGGTTTTCGGCAATCGACGCGCGATGGCGTGGATCTGCTCGAGCGTTCCGTACTCGTCGTCCTCGCCTTGCACGGCAAGCACCGGGCAGGCGATGGTGTCGATTTCGGCTTCGATGTTCCAGCGCCGGAAGTCGGACGAAAGCCAGACATCGTTCCAGCCGCGAAAGGCCGAGTCCGGGTTCGCGTGATGGCGAGCCAGGCGCGACCGCAGGTCGCCGATCTCGTAAGCGTCCTTCGCCTGCTCGATGCTGACGATCGAGATCTCTTCGACGAACAGATGCGGCGCGACGGCGATCACGCCGGCCGCCGGAAAGCGCGCGGCGTGCAGCAGGGCGATCGAGGCGCCGTCGCTGTGGCCGAACAGCCAGGGGCGTTCGATGCCGACCTTGGCGAACAGCGCGGGCAACACCTCGTTCGCCTGCTCGTGCATGAAATCGGGGCGCCATTGCTCGCCAGGCGGCTTGGGCGTGGAGACGCCGTAGCCGTAGCGCGAGAAGACGAAGCCGGTCAGGCCGTGCTCGCTGCAGAACGTGCGCGGGAAGTCCTTCCACATCGAGATTGAGCCGAGCCCTTCGTGCAGGAAGACGAGAACCGGCGCATTCGAGCGCGGCACGCCGACCCACTCGTATTCGAGGCGCAGCTCTCGGCCGCCCCCTGTCATCCTGAGCGAAGCGAAGGATCTCTTCGCCGTCGGCGCGGCGTTCAAGTTCGGGACCCTTCGCCGTGCTCAGGGTGACAGCGGATTGGCCGGCGAAGCCGAAGCGCCGCGCTCGCGCTCACGCAGACGAAAGCGCTGGATCTTTCCCGTTGCGGTCTTCGGC
>JAYSMB010000081.1:0-3687 GCA_043725065.1 Burkholderiales bacterium | reverse complement strand
TGGCCTCGCTGAGGGCCTGGGTCCGACCCTCAGGCTGGCTCCATGCCGTTCTTGACCTTCAGCTCCGCGGCCGCCGGCGACGCCATGAAGTCGAGTATTGCGCGCACCGCTTCCGGTTGCGTCGATGCCGTAGTCAGGCCTGCCGAGAAGGTCGTGACCGTCTGGATGGCGGAGGGCAGCGGGCCTAGCACATCGATGCCCGGAAGGCTCATCAGTTCGCTTAGTTGCTGGAAGCCGAGTTCCGCCTTTCCCTCGGCGACCAGCGTGCCGACCGGGATGCCGGGCGGCGCCTGAACGATTCGGTCCTTGATATCGTCGGCAATGCCCCAGCGCTCGAAGAGTTTCGTCAGGTACACACCGCTCGGCCCGGTCGAATAGCTGAGGCTGCGCGCCGCCACGACAGCACGCCTGACCGCGTCTTCGGATCCGATATCGGGTCGGGGCGATCCGGAACGCACGGCGACCGCGACGCCGGACTTGACCAGATCGACGCGGCTGCCGGCGACGATCCTGCCGGCCGCGATCAGGTCCTCGATCGCATTGGCCGACAAGAACACGATATCGAAAGCCTCGCCGGCCCGCACCCGCCGGGCGGCATCGACCCCGCCAACCGACTCCGCCGTGACCTGTTGTTGCGAGCTCACCTGATACCGGGCGATCAGATCGGC
Organism: Burkholderiales bacterium; assembly: GCA_043725065.1. Lineage (GTDB taxonomy): Bacteria > Pseudomonadota > Gammaproteobacteria > Burkholderiales > Burkholderiaceae_C > Schlegelella_A. The sequence goes on along the minus strand of JAYSMB010000081.1, from coordinate 3,019 downwards.
CAGCAATTGCCGGGTTGCCATCGATGAAATGATCTTGATCAAGGCCGACATGCGGCGAGCATACACATCCGGTCGTGCGGACGATGAGAATGAGAGCCGGCAGTCCAACCCATGAATCTCAAGCAACTCGACTACTTCGTGCACGTCGCCGAACTAGGAAGCTTCAGCAAGGCCGCCCTGGTGCTCGACATCGCCCAGCCGGCGCTCAGCCGCCAGGTGCGCGGCCTCGAAACCGAACTGCGCGAGAACCTGTTCCTGCGCAATGGCCGCGGCGTCGCGCTCACCGACGCTGGCAAACGCTTGTTCGATCACGGCGTCGCCATCCTGCGCCTGGTGGCGCACGCACGCGAGGACCTGGGCGCAAGTCGCGACGAGGCGCGCGGCCGCGTCACGGTCGGCCTGCCGCCCAGCATCGGCCGCCAGCTCACGCTGTCCCTGATCGAGCGCTTTCGCCAGCAGTTTCCGGCGGCTCGGCTGGCCATCGTCGAGGGACTGTCGACCCACATCGTCGAGTGGATCACGACCGGCCGCGTCGACGTTGGCCTGGCCTACAACCCGGAGGCGCAGTCAGGGCTCGAGATCACGCCGCTGCTCGAGGAACCGCTCGCATTGGTGAGCTTCGCGCCCAAGGGCAAACGGGGTCGGGCGCGGCAGACGCCGCTCGCCATGAAGGACCTGCCGCGCTACCCGCTGATCGTGCCCGAGCGGGCGCATGCGATGCGCCGCCTGCTCGAGAACCAGGCGGCGCTGGCCGGCATCAAACTCGACATCGCCTGGGAGGTTTCGAGCATCCCGTCGATCATCGATCTGGTGTGCGCCGGGCATGGTCACGCGGTGCTCACGGCAACCGGCGTCGCTGCCTCGACGCGCGCCGGCGAGCTGATCGCGCGCAAGCTCGTCGACCCGACGCCACTGAGCGTGCTGTGCCTGGTCAATTCATCGCACAAGCGGCCGACCGCGCTCGCCCGGCAGACCCTCCCGCTGCTAACAGCTCTGGTGCGCGAGCTCTCGCTTTCACGGCTGGCATAGCATCTGCAGTCAAGCCATGCCAGATCGGTATAGCTGCTATCGATCGGAACGCTGGCGCGGCACGGCCCGGCCCGCAAGAATCGGCACCGTCAAGATTCACGGATAGGTTCCAGGGAGACTGCCCATGATCATCGATTGCCACGGCCACTACACCACCGCCCCGAAGGCGCTCGAGAACTGGCGCAACGCGCAGATCGCGGGGATCAAGGACCCTTCCGCGATGCCCCGGGCGGCCGATCTGAAGATCAGCGACGAAGAGCTGCGCGAGACGATTACGAGCAATCAGCTGCGCCTGATGAAGGAGCGCGGCTCGGACCTGACGATCTTCAGCCCGCGCGCCAGCTTCATGGCCCACCATATCGGCGACTTCAACGTCAGCGCGACATGGTCCGCGATCTGCAACGAGCTGTGCTTCCGGGTGGCACAGCTGTTCCCCGACCACTTTACTCCGGTGGCGATGCTGCCGCAGTCGCCCGGCGTCGATCCGACCACCTGCATCCCCGAGCTCGTGAAGTGCGTGGAGCAGTACGGCGACGTCGGCATCAACCTCAACCCCGATCCTTCAGGCGGGCACTGGACCTCGCCGCCGCTGTCGGACCGGCACTGGTATCCGATCTACGAGAAGATGGTCGAGTACGACATCCCGGCGATGATTCATGTCAGCACGAGCTGCAACCCCTGCTTCCACACGACCGGCGCGCACTACCTGAACGCCGACACCACGGCGTTCATGCAATGCCTGACCTCGGACCTGTTCAAGGACTTTCCGGCGCTGCGCTTCATCATCCCGCACGGCGGCGGCGCGGTGCCCTATCACTGGGGGCGCTTCCGCGGCCTGGCGCAGGAGCTGAAGAAGCCGCTCCTCAAGGACCACCTGCTGCACAACATCTTCTTCGACACCTGTGTCTACCACCAGCCGGGCATCGACTTGCTCACCAAGGTGATCCCGGTCGACAACATCCTGTTTGCCAGCGAAATGATCGGCGCGGTGCGCGGCATCGATCCGGAAACGGGCCACTACTACGATGACACCAGGCGCTACATCGAGGCCTCGACGATCGTCGTGGGCGACGACCGGCACAAGATCTACGAGGGCAACGCGCGGCGCGTTTTCCCGCGGCTGAACGCCGCACTCGAAGCGAAGGGGAAGTGACATGTACGAACTCGGGATCGTCAAGCGCAACATCGTGCGCGCCGACCGCGCGGTGGTCGATCAGCTCGGCAAATTCGGCTCGGCCACCGTCCACGAGGCGATGGGCCGGGTCGGCTTGATGAAGCCGTACATGCGTCCGATCTACGCCGGCGCCCACGCCTGCGGCACGGCCGTGACCGTGCTGCTGCAGCCGGGCGACAACTGGATGATGCACGTGGCCGCCGAGCAATTGCAGCCGGGCGACATCGTCGTCGCCGCCTGCACGACCGACAACACCGACGGCTTTTTCGGCGACCTGCTGGCGACGAGCTTTCGGGCCCGCGGCGCCGTCGGTCTCGTGATCGACGGCGGTTGTCGCGACGTGAAGGATCTCACCGCGATGCATTTTCCGGTCTGGAGCCGCGCCATCAGTTCCAAGGGCACCGTCAAGTCGACGCTCGGCTCGGTGAACATCGCCGTCGTCTGCGCCGGCATGAGCGTCGAGCCGGGCGACGTGGTCCTGGCCGACGACGACGGCGTCGTGGTCGTGCCGGCGTCGATGGCGCAGAAGGTCGCCGACGCCGCCGCCGCGCGCGAGGCCAACGAGGGCGAGAAGCGCGCCAGGCTCGCCCAGGGCGTGCTGGGCCTCGACATGTACAAGATGCGCGGGCCGCTCGAGGCGGCCGGCCTGAAGTACATCGACTGAACGGCGCTCGCAGCGATGAGTGACATCCCGGCATCGAACTGGCACGTCGGCCTCGTCGGCTACGGCGAGGTCGGCCGAATCCTCGCCGAAGACCTGCGCGGGCGCGGCGTGCGCGTCAGCGCCTTCGACCTGAAGCTTGCCGGAGCAGCGGG
>JAYSMB010000080.1:0-3232 GCA_043725065.1 Burkholderiales bacterium | reverse complement strand
CGCGGCGTCGGCGGCACGCGCAACTGCGATTGGTGGTTCACCGACGAGGCCGTCCTGATTGATACCGCCGGTCGCTACACGACCCAGGAATCCAATTCCGCGGTCGACGCCAGTGCGTGGGACGGGTTCCTTGCGTTGCTGCGCAAGTCGCGGCCGCGCCGTCCGATCAACGGCGTGCTGCTCACCGTCAACATCCAGGACCTCCTGCAGCAGACGCCGGTCGAACGCAAGGACCACGCGGCAAAACTCCGAGCGCGGATGCAGGAGCTTGCCGAAAAACTCGGCGTTCGTGCGCCGGTCTACGTGCTCGTCACCAAGGCCGACCTGATCGCCGGCTTCAATGAAAGTTTCGGCGCGCTGAGCAAGGAAGAGCGCAATCAGGTCTGGGGCTTCAGCTTTCCCTACGCACCGACCAGCAGCGACGATCCGCTCGTCAATTTCGGATCCGAATTCTCCGCGCTCGAAAAGCGTTTGCGCGACCGCGTCGTGTCGCTGATGGATGCCGAACACGAGGTCTTGAAGCGTGCCGCCATCTTCAACTTCCCGCAGCAGTTCGCGGGCTTGCGCGGCCTGCTCGGCGGCTTCCTCGAGCAGGTCTTCAGCGCGGGCGGGACCATGGAAGAGAGGCCGCTCCTGCGCGGCGTCTACTTCACCAGCGGCACCCAGGAAGGCACGCCGATCGACCGCGTGCTCGGCACGCTGGCACGCACCTTCGGCATCGAGCGCCGGCTCCCGCCACCGGCGGCCGCGCGCGGCAAGAGCTTCTTCCTCAACCGGCTGCTCAAGGACGTCGTCTTCACCGAGCAAGGCCTGGTTGGTGAGAACCGGGCGATGGAGCGGCGCCGTGGTCGCCTGCGTATTGCGGGCTTCGCGGTCGTCCTGCTCGTCAGCATCGGCCTCATCGCCGGCTGGGTCGTGAGCTATGGGCGCAACAAGAACTACATCGCCGAGATCGAGACCAAGCTTCCCGATTTGAAGAAGGCGGTGGAGAACATTCCGCCGGCCACCTCGGGCGACGTGACGCCGCTGCCGCCGGTGTTGACCGCGGTTCGCAGTGCCGCCCAGCCGGCCGAGTTTTCGCTCGATTCGGCGCCGGTTTCGATGTCGCTCGGCCTGTTCCAGGGCAAGAAGCTCGACGCTGCCGCCAACCTCGGCTACCAGCACCTGCTCGATCACGCCCTGATGCCGCGCGTCGTGCGCCGGCTCGAGGAGCGCTTGCGCGCCGCCAACAAGGACAACCTCGAACTGGCCTACGAGGCGCTCAAGAATTACCTGATGATCTACACGCCGGACAAGTTCGACGCCGACGCCTTCAAGGCCTACGTCGGCATCGACTGGGACGCTGCGCTCGAGCGAAGCCTGGCGCCCGAGCAGCGTCAGGCGCTCGACCAGCACCTCGACGCGATGCTTACCCACGGTGCACCACCACCGGCAGTGCCGATGGACAAGAACCTGGTCGCCGGCGTGCGCGACATGCTGGTCGCGTTTCCGCTCGAGTACCGCGTGTTCAGCCGCCTGAAGCGCGCCCAGGTCGGCGCCGACTTGCCGCCGTTCACGGTGGCAGGGGCCGCCGGACCGGCCGCGCTCATGGTGTTCGAGCGTGTCAGCGGTGAGCCGCTGACCAAGGGCATACCGGGCCTGTTCACGCGCGAGGGTTACCGCAAAGCGTTCGAGACTTCGGTCGACAAGGCGACGCGCCAGCTCGCCTCGGAAGAGAGTTGGGTGCTCGGGCTGCGTCCGACCGGGTCGAGCAAATCCCTGCCGCTCGGCAAGGCGAACACCGAACTCACCAACCGCGTGCGCCGCCTGTACTTCGAGGAGTACATCAAGGTCTGGGACAAGTACATCGCCGACGTTCGGGTCGTCAAGCTGGGCGGCCTCGACCAGAGCTTGCAAGTCGCACGTCAGCTCTCGGGCGTCGACTCGCCGCTCGCCGCGTTCCTGCGTGGCGTGGCCCGGGAAACGACACTCGTGCAGCCGAAGGCCGCAGCAGGTACGACCAGCGGCACGCAGGTCGGCCAGATCGATCAGAAGGCAGAGCAGGCCAAACGCGAGATGGCGGCAGTGCTCGGCAAGGTGAAGGTGCCGGGCGCCGAAGAGGTGCAGACCGGGCCGCCGCTCGAACAGATGGTCGATGACCACTTCGAGCCGATCCGCCGTCTCGTCGCCGGCCAGCCGCCGCCGATCGACGAGATCCTCAAGATGTTCAACGACGTCTACGTGCAACTCGCGGCTGTCGACGCGGCGCAGAAGAGCAAGTCGGCGCCACCGCCGGCCGGGGGCGGCGAGCGGATCAAGGCGGCGGCCGGGCAGTTGCCCGAGCCGGCGCGCTCGATCCTGGAGAAGCTGGCTGGTGCCGCCGCGACGACGGGCCGCGCGGTCGAGCGCGAGGGCCTGACCAGCGAGCTCAAGCCGATCAGCGATTTCTGCAATCGCGCCATCACCGGCCGCTATCCGTTCACCGCGAGCTCGAAGGGCGACGTGCTGCCCGAGGACTTCTCGCAGCTGTTCGGAGCCGGCGGCATGCTCGACGACTTCTACAGCCGCAAGCTCGCCAGCCTGGTCGACACCGGCACCAACCCGTGGAGTTTCAAGCCGGTGGGCGACGGCTCGAAGCCGGTCAACGCTGCGGCGCTGGTCGACTTCCAGCGCGCCGCGCGCATCAAGGAAGTGTTCTTCCGCAGCGGCGGCAAGACGCCGTCGTTCAAGGTCGATATCCGTGCCGTCGAGATGGAAGACGGCATGAAGGAGATGAACCTCGAGATCGACGGCACCGTCTACAAGTTTCTCGCCGGCAACACGACGCCGGTGACCTTGCAGTGGCCGAGCGCGCGCGTCGCCTCGCAGATCAAGATCACCACCGTGCCCGGCATCACGACGCTCACCGCCGACGGACCCTGGGCGCTGTTCCGCATCTTCGATCGTTTCGAGGTGCAGCCGACGGCACAGCCCGAGCGCTTCATGGTGCCGATGCTTCTCGAGGGGCGCCGCACGCGCCTCGAGGTCACGGCGAACAGCGTGTTCAATCCCTTCCGCCTGCGCGAGATCCAGCAGTTCCGTTGCCCAGGATCCTTGTGACATGAAGCCCCCACGCTTGCGGCATTCGCCGCTGCGCCGCGCCCCGCGGGGGCGTTCGCGCCTTGGCGCCGCCGGGCGGCGCTCGTCGCCCTGTCATGGCTAGCGACGTCGCGACGGTTCCGGGCTGGTACGGCAAGCTGCCGACGCTCGGCGA
>JAYSMB010000079.1:0-1738 GCA_043725065.1 Burkholderiales bacterium | reverse complement strand
GCAAGATCCAGCGCTTCCGGCTGCGCGAGCTCGAACGCGAACGCGCGGCCGGGCGGCCCGGTACGTGAGCGCAGACAAGATTCGATTCGCGTCCCTGGTCTGGCAGGGCCGCGAGTTGCAGCTCGAATACGCATGGGTCGGCGCGACGGCCTCGGCGTTCCCGCCCGTGGTGTTCCTGCACGAAGGCCTGGGGTCGCTGGCGATGTGGAAGGATTTTCCCGAGCGCTTCTGCAGCGAGCACGGCCTGCGTGGCCTGGTGTTCTCGCGTTACAGCTACGGCCGTTCGTCGCCGAAGGCGCCGGACGAACGCTGGGCACCCGATTACATGCACGCGCAGGCGCATGAGGTGCTGCCGATGCTGCTCGAGCAGCTGCGCATCGAGCGGCCCTGGCTGTTCGGCCACAGCGACGGCGCCTCGATCGCGCTGCTGCATGCGGCCCGGTTCGAGGTGGCCGGTCTCGTCGTCCTCGCGCCGCACCTGTTTGTCGAGGATCTCGCGATCGCGAGCATCGAAGGGGCCCGCCAGGCCTACGCGGCAAGCGACCTTCGCACGCGCCTGGCGCGCCACCACGCCGACCCCGATTCGGCGTTCCGCGGCTGGAACGACATCTGGCTGGACCCGGCATTCCGCAGCTGGAACATCGAGGCCGAGCTCGACAGGATCACCTGCCCGCTGCTCGCGGTGCAGGGCGCGGACGACGAGTACGGCACACTCGCGCAGATTCACGCCATTCAAACCCGACTGCCGAAAACCCGCTTGCTCGTGATTCCGAATTGCGGACACTCGCCACACCGGGATCAACCCGAGCTGCTGGCGTCGGAAGCGGCCCGATTCATCCACGAACATCCATCATCCTGAGCAGGGAGCCCCGCATGCCGTTCAACGCTTTCAAGACCCCCCTCGCCGCCGCGGCGATCGCGCTGTGCGCTGCCGGCGCGCAGGCGCAGGCGGCCGGCCCGATCAAGGTCGGCTTCATGCTGCCCTACACCGGCACCTACGCCAGCCTGGGGAACATGATCGAGAGCGGCTTCAAGCTCTACGTGCAGGAACAGGGCGGCAACCTCGGCGGCCGCGAGATCCAGTACTTCAAGGTCGACGACGAATCCGAACCTTCGAAGGCCACCGACAACGTCAACAAGCTGATCAAGCGCGACAACGTCGACGTGCTCGTCGGCACCGTCCACTCGGGCGTCGCACTCGCGATGGCGAAGGCCGCGAAGGACAACAACACGCTGCTGATCATCCCGAACGCCGGCGCCGACGCGATCACCGGCCCGATGTGCGCCGCCAACATCGTGCGCAGCTCGTTCTCGAACTGGCAGCCGGCGTACGCGATGGGCAAGGTCGCGGCCGAGAAGGGCGCGAAAAAGGCGATCACGATCACCTGGAACTACGCGGCCGGGGCCGAGTCGGTGAAGGGCTTCGCCGAGGCCTTCGAGAAGGGCGGCGGCAAGGTCGTGAAGGATCTGAACCTGCCCTTCCCGGGCGTCGAGTTCCAGGCGCTGCTGACCGAGATCGCGGCGCAGAAGCCCGACGTGGTTTACGCGTTCTTCGCCGGCGGCGGCGCGGTCAAGTTCGTCAAGGACTACGCCGCGGCCGGCCTGAGCAAGACGATCCCGCTGTACGGCCCGGGCTTCCTGACCGACGGCACACTCGAGGCGCAGGGCGCCGCCGCGCAGGGCATGCTGACGACGCTGCACTACGCCGACAACCTCGACACGGCGCGCAACAACGCGT
>JAYSMB010000078.1:0-6284 GCA_043725065.1 Burkholderiales bacterium | reverse complement strand
TATCCGAAGTTCCTGCCATGGTGCGAGCGCGCGCAGATCGTCAGCCGTGATGAAGACGGTCTGACGGCGCGACTCTTTCTCGCCTACTCCGGCATCCGCCATGCGTTCACGACCCGCAATGCGCAGGTCGAGGACCAGTCCGTTCACATCGGTCTCGTCGACGGCCCGTTTTCCCTGCTCGACGGCTTCTGGCGATTCGTGCCCTTGCCTTTGCCGGCGAGCCCGGGCGACGTCGCGACGCGGAGCGCCTGCAAGATCGAGTTCGAGTTGCGCTACGCGTTTTCCAGCGGCGTGCTCGAGGCGGCGATCAGCCCGGTCTTCGATCGTATCGCCAACACCTTCGTCGATTCCTTCGTCCGCCGGGCCGAGCAGGTCTATGGACCCCGTTAGTGTCACGCTGACGATTCGCGTGGCGGTCGCCTGGTCGCCGCGACAGGGCGAAGCGTTCGAGGTGGGGCTCGAGGTGGCTCGTGGCACGAATGCCCTCGAAGCGATCCGTGCCAGCGGCTTACTCGAATGCCACGCCGAGATCGACATATCGACGCAGGCGGTCGGCATCTGGGGCAGGGCGGCGGCACTCGACAGCCCGCTCGCCGATGGCGACCGGGTCGAGATCTACCGTGCTTTGACGATGAATCCGAAGGACGCGCGTCGTCTGCGCGCGCAGCGCAGGAAGTAGAGCGCATCGCAGCGCCCGCTACCTGCAGTCGGCGGTGATGGCGTCCTTGGTGTGTTTGGTCTCGTCGGCGCGCTGCTTGTCGTCGAGGAATTCGCGCTCGCCCTTGTCGTTGGTGCGGGTGACGCGAACGCCGCTGTCGAGTGTGCGCAACTGCGAGCGGGCGCGTGCGCAGTTGTCGGCCTTGGCGGCGGCGATCCGATCTTCTTCGACCTTGTTTTTGGCCGCCAGATCTGCTTCGGCCTTCTTGCGTTTGGCTTCGAGCTCGGGCTCGACCAGGCGCGGCGTGAGCGGGTTCGAGGCCGCGCCTTGCGTTGCCGACGCAGCCGAAGCAGGCGCGAATGGCAATGCGGTCGCGCTGCGGCGCTGCGGGTTCGGGCGGCCCAGGATGTCCTGATCGGGTGTGCCGACCGGCGGCGGCAAGTCGCTGTACTGGACGTGGCCGCCCTTGTCACGCCACTTCCACTGCGCTTCGGCCGGCAGAGCCACCAGCAAGAGAACGGCTGCGGCGACGGTCAAGATCGTGCGGAGTACCCGGGGTCGAGCCATGGAAAGCGGGACGCGTCGTTGCAACCGGCCCAGTGTAGCGGCGCGACTCCTTCGAGGCGCAGCGGCCCGGGTGCAAAGCGGTACTTTGCACCTCCATCCGTATAATTCGCTTTTGCGTCTGGAGACTTTCTCATGCGCCTTCTGGGCAAAGCGCTGACCTTCGACGACGTGCTGCTGGTCCCTGCGCTCTCACGCATCCTGCCGCGCGACACCAACCTCGCCACTTCGCTCTCCCGCAACATCCGCCTCAACCTGCCGCTGGTCTCGGCAGCGATGGATACCGTGACCGAAGCGCGCCTGGCGATCGCCCTCGCGCAAGAGGGCGGCATCGGCATCGTGCACAAGAACCTGACGCCGAAGCAGCAGGCCGCCGAGGTCGCCAAAGTGAAGCGCTACGAATCGGGCGTGCTCCGCGACCCGTTCACGGTCTCCCCGGACATGTCGGTGCGCGAAGTGATCGAGCTCTCGAAGGCGCGCGGCGTCTCGGGATTTCCGGTTGTCCAGGGCAAGACGGTGGTCGGCATCGTCACCAATCGTGACCTGCGTTTCGAAACGCGGCTCGACGCGCCGGTCAAGGAAATCATGACCCAGCGCGATCGCCTGGTGACGGTGCGTGAAGGCGCCTCGCTCGCCGAAGGCAAGGCGCTGATGCACAAGCAAAAGCTCGAGCGCGTCATCGTCGTCAACGATGCCTTCGAGTTGCGTGGCCTGATGACCGTGAAGGACATCACCAAGCAGACCAGCTTTCCCGCGGCTGCGCGCGACGCCCATGGCAAGCTGCGCGTCGGCGCCGCGATCGGCGTGGGCGATGGCACCGAAGAGCGGGCCGAGCTGCTGGTCCAAGCCGGTGTCGACGTGATCGTCGTCGATACCGCGCATGGTCACAGCGAGGGCGTACTGGAGCGGGTGCGCTGGGACAAGCGCAACTTTCCGAACGTCGACGTCATCGGCGGCAACATCGCCACCGGCGCCGGCGCCCTGGCGCTGGTCGAGGCCGGCGCCGACGCGGTCAAGATCGGCATCGGCCCGGGCTCGATCTGCACGACGCGCATCGTCACCGGCGTCGGCGTGCCGCAGATCATGGCGATCGACGCCGTCGCCAGGGCGCTTGCCGGCAGCGGCGTGCCGTTGATCGCCGACGGCGGCGTGCGTTTCTCGGGCGACCTCGCCAAGGCGATCGCGGCCGGCGCCGACACGGTGATGATGGGCGGCGCCTTCGCCGGCACCGAAGAAGCGCCTGGCGAAGTCATCCTCTACCAGGGCCGCACCTACAAGAGCTATCGCGGCATGGGCTCGATCGGCGCGATGCAGCAGGGCTCGGCCGACCGCTACTTCCAGGAGGGCGAAGCGAGCGCGGCCGGATCGGTGGGCGGCGCCAAGCTCGTGCCGGAGGGCATCGAGGGTCAGGTGCCGTACAAGGGCTCGGTCGTCGGCATCATCTTCCAGATGGGCGGCGGACTGCGCGCCTCGATGCACTACTGCGGCTGCGCCAGCATCGCCGAAATGCACGAGAAGGCCGAGTTCGTCGAGATCACGTCCTCGGGCATGCGAGAGAGCCACGTTCACGACGTGCGGATCACCAAGGAAGCGCCGAACTACCGCGCCGAATGACGACTCCCGCTCCAGCCACCGCGGCGCGCGAGCGCGAGGCGGCGATGCCATTCATCATGATCACGGTGCTGATCGACATGGTGTCGATCGGGCTGATCGTGCCCGTGCTGCCGGCGCTGGTCGGCAGCTTCACCACATCGCAGACCGAGCAGGCGTGGTGGTACGGCGCGGTGACGCTGGCCTTCAGCCTCGCCAACTTCATCTCTTCGCCGGTGCTGGGCGCGCTGTCCGACAAGTACGGGCGCCGGCCGGTGCTGCTGGTCGGCTTTTGTGCGCTCTCGCTCAGCTTCTTCGTGACGGCCCTGGCCACCGCGTTGTGGATGCTGATCGTCGTGCGCCTGTTCAGCGGCGCGATGCAATCGAACGCCTCGGTCGCCAACGCCTATGTCGCCGACATCACGGCGCCGCAGGATCGCGCCAGGCGTTTCGGCCTGCTCGGCGCGATGTTCGGGCTCGGCTTCATCCTGGGGCCGGTGATGGGCGGCCTGCTCGGCTCGATCGATCTGCGTCTGCCGTTCTTCGCCGCCGGCAGCCTGGCGGTCCTCAACCTGCTATACGGCTGGTTCGTGCTGCCCGAATCGCTGCCGGCCGAGAGGAGGCACCCGGTCAACTGGAAACTGGCGCTGAACCCGGTCGCGTCGTTCGCCGCGCTCGGCCGGCTGGGCGGCGTCGGGGTGCTCGTCGCGGTCGTCGCCTGTACGGCCCTTTCGCAATTCGTTCTCTACACCAGCTGGGTGCTGTACACGACCTTCAAGTTCGGCTGGGGGCCACTGCAGAACGGCTGGTCGCTGTTCACCGTCGGCTGCATGTCGGCGCTCGTCCAGGGGCTTCTGCTCGGGCGCTTGCTCAAGCGCTTCTCGCCGAAGCGGCTCGCCGTCGTCGGGCTGGTGTCGTCGACGCTCGCCTACGTCGGCTGGGGCGCGGCGAGCGAGGGCTGGATGATGTTCGCCGTGGTTCTGTGCAACGTCCTCGGCTTCACCGTCGCGGCCTCGATCCAGAGCATCATTTCCGGCGCCGCCGACGCGATCACACAAGGCCGCACGATGGGCGCAGTGAGCGGCCTGCAGAGCTTGATGGCGGTCGTTGCCCCAGTGCTGAGCGCGCCGCTGCTGGGCGTTGTCTCGCACCTGCCGCGCGGCGACTGGCGGATCGGCGCGCCGTTCTACTTTTGCGCCTTGCTGCAGGCGACGGCGCTCGGTCTGGCCTGGCTGCACTTCAGCCGGGGGCGACGGCAGCGGCTCGACGTGACGCCAAGAACGACCTGAGGGAATACAAACCCATGCACGACCGGATCCTGATTCTCGATTTCGGCTCGCAAGTTACGCAACTGATCGCCCGTCGCATTCGTGAAGCGCATGTCTTTTGCGAGATCCACCCCAACGACGTCAGCGACGCTTTCCTCCGCGAGTTCGCGCCCAAGGCGATCATCCTGTCCGGAAGCCACGCCTCGACCTACGAAGAGCACGAGCTGCGCGCACCGCGGGCCGTGTTCGAGCTCGGCGTTCCGGTGCTCGGCATCTGCTACGGCATGTTCACGATGGCGGTGCAGCTCGGCGGCCGGGTCGAGGCCGGCACGCACCGTGAGTTCGGCTACGCCGAGGTGCGGGCGCGCGGCCACACGCGGCTGTTCGCGGGCCTGGAGGATTTCTCGACCGACGCCGGCCACGGCATGCTCAAGGTCTGGATGAGCCACGGCGACAAGGTGACCGAGCTGCCGCCGGGATTCGCCTTGATGGCGTCGACGCCGAGCTGCCCGATCGCCGGCATGGCCGACGAGAGCCGCGGCTACTACGCGGTGCAGTTCCATCCCGAAGTGACGCACACCGCGAAGGGCCGCGAGATCCTCGAGCGCTTCGTCCTCGAGATCGCCGGGGCGAAGCCGGACTGGGTCATGGGCAACTACATCGACGAGGCGGTCGCGCGAATTCGCGAGCAGGTGGGCGACGATGAAGTCATCCTCGGTCTTTCCGGTGGCGTCGATTCGAGCGTGGCCGCGGTGCTGATCCACAAGGCGATCGGCGATCGCCTGACCTGCGTTTTCGTCGACCACGGCCTGTTGCGGCTCGACGAGGGCCGCCTCGTGATGGAGATGTTCGCGAACCGGCTCCACGTCAAGGTGATCGCGGTCGATGCGAGCGAGCAGTTCCTCGGCCACCTGGCTGGCGTAAGCGATCCCGAAGCCAAGCGCAAGATCATCGGCCGCGAGTTCGTCGAGGTTTTCACGCGCGAAGCGGCGAAGCTGAAGCAGGCGAAGTGGCTGGCGCAGGGAACGATCTACCCCGACGTGATCGAGTCGGGCGGCGCCAGGAGCAAGAAGGCGGTCACGATCAAGAGCCACCACAACGTTGGCGGCTTGCCCGAGACGCTGGGCCTGAAGCTGCTCGAGCCTTTGCGAGAGCTGTTCAAGGACGAAGTCCGCGAGCTCGGTGTCGCGCTCGGACTGCCGCACGACATGGTGTACCGACATCCCTTCCCCGGCCCGGGGCTCGGCGTGCGCATTCTTGGCGAAGTGAAGCGCGAGTTTGCCGACCTGCTGCGCCGGGCCGACGCGATCTTCATCGAGGAGCTGCGCAACATGGTCGATCCGGTCAGCCAGAAGACCTGGTACGAGCTGACCTCGCAGGCTTTCGCCGTGTTCCTGCCGATCAAGAGCGTTGGCGTGATGGGCGACGGGCGCACCTACGACTACGTGGTCGCGCTGCGCGCCGTGCGGACCAGCGACTTCATGACCGCCGACTGGGCCGAGCTGCCCTATGCTTTGCTGAAGAAGGTGTCGAGCCGCATCATCAACGAGGTGCGCGGCATCAATCGGGTGACGTACGACATCTCGTCGAAGCCGCCGGCGACGATCGAGTGGGAGTGAGTTTTGCGGGCTATCGACTCGAGCCGTCGATGGGACTGCCGGCACGTAGACCGGCGGTCGGCCAACAAGCGACATTCCGAAATCGGCCCGATAGCCGCCGTTCGTGGCGTCCATCTGGACTGCCGCGCCATCTGCGGGCGGCTGGGGCGTATCCGATGGGTCAAGACAGATCGGCAATCAGCACGGCGTTCGCAGAGGTGATCGCGAGGCGGTGGGTACCGATCACGGCGACTCCTGTCGGAGCGAACAGTCTGCGACCGACCCGAGTCGGATTCCGGCCTCGCCCGCTGCGCCGACAACCGTCGATGCCGTCCCGGCCGGCGTGATCTTGCGGACCGAAGGGTTGCCGGTGTCAGCGACATGGACGTTGCCCGTGGCATCGACCGCGACACCTTCGGTTGGTTGAACCGAGCCGCAGTGCCCGTGCCATCGGCGCGGCCAGTGATACCCGACTACTTGGCAAACGTAGTGACGACACCGGCGGGAGTGATCTTGCGGATCGTGTGGTTGAAGGTGTCGGCGACATAGACGTTGCCCGGGGCATCGACCGCGACACCACGCGGGCTATTGAACCGAGCCGCACTG
>JAYSMB010000077.1:0-2452 GCA_043725065.1 Burkholderiales bacterium | reverse complement strand
AGCGCACGCTGCCCGCGCGCGGGCGCACCAGTCCCGAAAGCGCGAGCAACGTCGTCGACTTGCCTGCACCGTTGGCGCCGACCAGTGTGCGGATCTCGCCCGGCATGACGTCGAGGTCGATGCCCTTGACGGCTTCGATGTGGCCGTAGCTCACCGCCAGGCCGCGCACCTCGAGCAGGGCGCTCACTCTTCTTTCCCCAGGTAGGCCTCGATCACCGCCGGGTCGCCGCGGATCTGCTCCGGCGCGCCCTCGGCGATGATGCGGCCGAAGTTCAGCACCGCGATGCGCGCGCACAGGCCCATGACGAAGCGCATGTCGTGCTCGATCATGAAGATCGTGTAGCCGCGGCCGGCGACGCGCTCGATCTCGCCCATGAGCTCGGTCTTCTCGCCGGTGTTCATGCCTGCCACGGGCTCGTCGAGCAGCAGCAGCTTCGGGTCGGTGGCGAGCGCGCGGGCGAGCTCGAGCTTGCGTTGCTCGCCGTACGACAGCTTGTCGGCGATGTCGGCGGCTTTGCTCTCGAGCCCGACCCACGACAGCAGCTCACGGGCGCGGTCGCGGGCGCGCGCCTCTTCAGCGCGAAAGCGCGGCGAGGCGAACAGCAGCCCGAAGGCGCCGTAGCCGAGGTGCGCGTGCATGCCGACCACCACGTTCTCGAGCAGCGTCATCTCCTTGAAGACGCGGATGTTCTGGAACGTGCGGGCAATGCCGCGCCGCGTGATCTGGTGCGGCTTCTCGCCCACCAGGCTTCGGCCCTCGAGCGTGATGGCGCCGCCGCTCGGCGCAAGCAGCCCGGTGATCAGGTTGAACACGGTCGTCTTGCCCGCGCCGTTCGGGCCGATCAGGCCGAACACGCTGCCGGCCGGCACTGTGAAGCCCACGTCCTCGAGGACCAGGAGGCCGCCGAAGCGCTTGGAAATGCCTTCGAGCGCGAGCATCAACGTGCGCTGGCGATTCGGCCGGCGGACTGCCGGTGGAACCAGCCGCGAAAGCGCGCCGGATCCCAGATGCCCTTGGGCAGGAACAGCACGATGACGACGAGGATCGCGCCGTTCAGCATGGTGCGGTAGTCGCGAAAGCCGCGCAGCAGCTCGGGCAGCAGCGTGATGATGGCGGCGCCCAGCACCGGCCCGGTGAGGCCGCCGGTGCCGCCCAGGATCGCCATCGTCAGGATGTCGACGCCGCGGTCGAAACCGAACTCCGACGGGCCGATGAAAAAGGTGAGATGCGCGTTCAGCGCGCCCGCCAGGCCGGCGATCGCCGCGCCGAGCACGAAGGCGAGCATCTTGTGCGCGAGCACGCCGATGCCCATCAGCGAGGCCGCGATATCGTCCTCCTTGATCGCCTCGAAGGCGCGGCCGACGCGCGAGCGACGCAGGCGCCAAAGCACCAGCAGCACAGCCACGAGCGCCGCCGCGACATGCCACCAGGCCGTCAGCTGCGGGATGGCGTTCAGCCCGAGCGCGCCACCGGTGAGCGACTCGGCGTTGAGGATGAGTACGCGCACCACTTCGCCGAAGCCCAGCGTGGCCATCGCCAGGTAGACGCCGGAAAGGCGCAGTGTCGGCGCGCCGATCAGCAGCGCCACCAGCGCCGGCGCAGCCATGCCGCCGGCCAGGGCGACGGGAAACGGCGCACCGACGTTCATCGTCAGCAGCGCCGCGGTGTAGGCGCCGATGCCCATGAAGGCGGCGTTGGCCATCGCCAGCAGGCCGCACGAGAGCGTCAGCCAGATCGAAAGCGCCAGCAGCGCGTTGATGCCGATCGTCAGCACCAGGTTGCTGTAGACCGACCAGAAGGTGTCGAACGACTCCATGGCGCGAGCGGTTCAGGCTTTGCGTTCGAGTGGCTTGCCGAAGAGGCCTTGCGGCCGCACCAGCAGCACCAGGAAAAGCAGGCCGAAGGCGACAGCGTCGCGCATGGTCGAGCCGACGTAGGCGACCGACATCACCTCGGCGAAGCCGAGTAACAGGCCGCCGATGAGCGCGCCGCGGATGTCGCCCATGCCGCCGAGGATGATCACCGCGATGCCCTTGTGCAGCATCGGCTGCCCCATGAGCGGATAGACGGCGTTGGAGTAGAGCGCGATCAGCACGCCGCCGATGCCGCCGAGCGCGGCCGCGGTGAACGAGGTGAGATAGAACAGGCCCTCGACGTCGATGCCGAGGAGCGCCGCCGCCCGGGGCGACTCGGCCACCGCCCGCAACGCGCGGCCGAGCTGCGTCTTGCGCATGACGAAGAAGAGCGCCGCCATCAGCGTGAACGAAAGGGCCACGATCGCGACCTCGAGCACGCTGATCTGGATGCCTGCCAGGTGCAACTGTCGGTCGGGAACCATCTCGCTCGGAAAACGCTGGTTCTCGGCGCCGAACAGGCCCTGGAAGGCGTTGTTGAAAAAGATGGCGATGCCGATGGTCGCGATCATCGGAATCAGGTGCGGCGCGTTGCGCG
>JAYSMB010000076.1:0-2293 GCA_043725065.1 Burkholderiales bacterium | reverse complement strand
GCCCTCGTTTTGCCGGCGCTCGGTTTCACACATGGAAACGAGATGCCAGCTACCACCGAACACAAAGCAGAGATCGTCAAGGCGCACGCCCGTGCCGCCGCCGACACCGGGTCGCCCGAGGTGCAAGTCGCCTTGCTTACCGACCGGATCAACGAGCTCACGCCGCACTTCAAGACCCATCTGAAAGACCACCACGGCCGACGCGGCCTGCTGAAGATGGTCAACCGGCGCAAGAGCCTGCTCGCCTATCTGCGCAGCAAGGACGCCGAGCGCTACATCGCGCTGATTCAAAAGCTCGGCCTTCGCAAGTAGGTCGAAGACGAAACCGAAGGCCTGACCGGACAAGTCCGGCGGGCCCTTCGGGTAGTTGGAGCGAGTTGCCGACAGGCGAGGCTGTGTCATTCCACCGATGTTCATGCGCGACGCGCGCACTGAGCACCCTTGGAATGGCACCCGTCAAGAGAAGCTCCTCGTTCCGGGTTCCGGCGCCGCCCCGATGGCGCCCGAAGCAACGGAGAAATTCGCATGAGCATCTTCAACAAGATCACCAAGACCTTCCAGTGGGGTCATCAGACCGTCACCCTCGAGACCGGTGAGATCGCGCGGCAGTCGAACGGCGCCGTCGTCGTTTCGATCGGCGACACCGTCATCCTGGCGACCGTCGTCGCCAAGAAGGACGCCAAGCCGGGCCAGGACTTCTTTCCCCTGACCGTCGACTACGTCGAGAAGACTTACGCCGCCGGCAAGATCCCAGGCAGCTTTTTCAAGCGCGAAGGTCGCCCCAGCGAGCTCGAGACGCTGACCTCACGCCTGATCGATCGGCCGCTCCGTCCGCTCTTTCCGGAAGGCTTCTACAACGAGGTTCAGGTCGTCATCCACGTCCTCTCGCTCGACCCGCAAATTGCAGCCGACATTCCCTCGTTGATCGGCTCGAGCGCCGCCCTCGCGATATCGGGAATCCCGTTCAACGGCCCGATCGGCGCCGCGCGCGTCGGCTACATCGGCGGCCAGTACGTGCTCAACCCGTCGAAGGCGCAAATGGCCGAGACGCAGATGGACCTGATCGTCGCCGGCACCGAAGCGGCCGTGTTGATGGTCGAGTCGGAAGCCAAGCAACTGAGCGAAGAAGTGATGCTCGGCGGCGTGGTGTTCGGTCACGAGCAGGGCAAGGTCGCGATCGCGGCGATCAACGAGCTGGTTCGCGACGCGGGCAAGGCGGTCTGGGACTGGACCGCCCCGGCCAAGGACGAAGCCTTCATCGCCAGGGTCGGCGCTTTGGCCGAACAACCCCTTCGCGACGCCTACCAGATCCGCTCGAAGCAGGCCCGTACGCATGCGACGCGTGACGTGACTGCCGCGACGCTGGCCTCGATGCAGGGCGAGGGCGCGACATTCGACAAGGTCAAGCTCGACAACGTGCTGTTCGACATCGAAGCGAAGATCGTGCGCAGCCAGATTCTCTCGGGCGAGCCGCGCATCGACGGGCGCGACACCCGCACCGTGAGGCCGATCGAGATCCGCACCGGCCTCCTGCCGCGCGTCCACGGCTCGGCGCTCTTCACTCGCGGCGAGACGCAGGCGCTGGTCGCCGCGACGCTCGGCACCGACCGCGATTCGCAGCGCATCGACGCGCTGGCCGGCGAGTACAGCGAGCACTTCATGCTCCACTACAACATGCCTCCGTTCGCGACCGGTGAGACCGGCCGCGTCGGCTCGCCGAAGCGGCGCGAGATCGGCCACGGCCGGCTCGCCAAGCGTGCGCTCGTCGCCGTGCTGCCCGATCGCGGCGAGTTCCCGTATTCGATGCGCGTCGTCTCGGAAATCACCGAGTCGAACGGCTCGTCGTCGATGGCCTCGGTGTGCGGCGGCTGCCTCGCGCTGATGGACGCCGGCGTGCCGCTGAAGGCGCACGTCGCCGGCATCGCCATGGGCCTGATCAAGGACGGCAACCGCTTCGCCGTGCTGACCGACATCCTCGGCGACGAGGATCACCTCGGCGACATGGACTTCAAGGTCGCCGGCACCGATTCGGGCGTCACCGCGCTGCAGATGGACATCAAGATCCAGGGCATCACCAAGGAAATCATGCAGGTCGCTCTGGCGCAGGCCAAGGAAGCGCGCCTGCACATCCTCGGCAAGATGCAGGAGGCGATGGGTGGCGCGAAGACCGAGGTCTCGCAGTTCGCACCGCGCCTCTACACGATGAAGATCAACCCGGAAAAGATCCGCGACATCATCGGCAAGGGCGGCGCCACGATCCGTGCGCTGACCGAGGAAACCGGCTGCACGATCG
>JAYSMB010000075.1:0-2991 GCA_043725065.1 Burkholderiales bacterium | reverse complement strand
ATCCTGAGCGACAGCGAAGGATCTCGACCGCCGGGATCCTTCACTTCGTTCAGGATGACAAGACCGGGCCTTGAATGTTCAAGCAGAAGAGCGATACCGCTCCCGCCGTCACGGCGCCCGCCGATCCGGTGCGACAGGCACGAACGCGTGCCCGGCAGCGACTGATCGGCGCGATCGTGCTGCTGGTTATCGGCGTCATCGGCTTCCCGCTCGTGTTCGAGACCCAGCCGCGCCCGATTCCGGTCGACATCCCGATCGAAATTCCGAAGAAGGATGCGTTGCCGCCACTGGTAGCGCCCGGGCCGACTCCCGGCTCGTCTGCCCCTGTCGTCGTTGCCGCGCCGGCCTCCATGCCTCGCCCTGCCGCGTTGCCGACCGAGCCGAAGTCGGCTGAAGAGATCATCACTGAATCGCGCAGCGAGGCCGGGCGCGAGGTCGCGCCGCGCTCCGCGTCGCAAAGCGCCGCGGTGCCGGCCTCGGCGGCGACCGAGGTGCCGCGACGTGCTGTCGCCGTCGCGACAGCGCCCGCAAGAGCCGCCGCGTCTACCCCCGAGCTCGCAAAGCCTGCCGAAGCGCCGTCACGTTCGAGCGCCGACGGCGATCGCGCCCGCGCCCTGCTCGAAGGGCGGCCCGCCTCAAGCACCGACGGGCAGCGTTTCGTCGTCCAGGTCGGTGCATTCGCCGATGCCGAGGCGGCGAGGGAAACGCGGCTCAAGGTCGAAAGGCTTGGCCTCAAGACCTACACCCAGGTCGTGCAGACGCCCTCGGGCAGTCGCATCCGGGTTCGGGTCGGCCCGTTCGCTTCGCGCGGAGAAGCCGAAGCGGCGTTCGCCAAAGTGAAGACGGCGGGCCTCGCCGCCGTCGTGGTCACCCTCTAGCGCGGACCGTGGAATGGCTGTCGCTCGGCTGGGTCGATATCGCGATGCTGGTCATCCTGGCGATCTCGGCCGTGGTCGGCCTGGTGCGTGGCCTGACCTTCGAACTCCTGTCGCTGGCCGGCTGGTTCGTCGCCTACTTCGCGGGGCGCTGGCTCGAGCCTTGGGTCGCGCCGCATCTTCCGATCGGCGCTCAGGGCTCGCTCTTGAATCAAGGTGTGGCGTTCGCATCTGCCTTCCTCGTCGTGCTGATCGTCTGGAGCTTGCTGGCGCGCGCGGTGTCGGCCTTGATCGGGGCCACGCCTTTGAGGCCGCTCGATCGCCTGTTGGGGGCCGTGTTCGGCGTGGTGCGTGGCGCTGTCGTTCTTCTCGCATTTGCAACGCTGGTCGCCTACACGCCGGCCGCTCGCACGCAAGCCTGGCGAGAATCGGTGGGTGCGGCGATGCTGGAAGCGGTGTTGCAAGGCCTGCTGCCCCTGATGCCCGGAGCATCGGCACCGCCGGCGCGCCAGGCCGAAGAGACATGAAGTCGAGGATCTGAGCCATGTGTGGAATCGTCGGAGTGATCTCGAAAGCGCCGGTCAACCAGCTGATCTACGACGCCTTGCTGCTCTTGCAGCACCGCGGCCAGGACGCTGCCGGCATCGTCACCATGCAGGGCACCAAGTGCTTCATGCAAAAGGCGCGCGGCATGGTTCGCGATGTCTTTCGCACCCGCAATATGCGGGCATTGCCGGGAACGGTGGGTCTTGGCCAGGTGCGCTACCCGACCGCTGGCAACGCCTGGAGCGAAGAGGAAGCGCAGCCGTTCTACGTTAATGCGCCGTACGGCATCGTGCTTGTGCACAACGGCAACCTGACCAACGCGCAGACGCTGAAGCAGGAGCTGTTCGACGTCGACCGGCGCCACATCAACACCGGCAGCGACACCGAAGTGCTCATCAATGTGCTGGCGCACGAACTCGAAGGCGCGGCGCGCGAATGGCAGCTCACGCCCGACGAGGTGTTCGCCGCGGTCAGCGCGGTGCATCGCCGCATCAAGGGTTCGTATGCCGTGGTCGCGCTTATCGCCGGCCAGGGACTGCTCGCGTTTCGCGATCCTTACGGTATTCGACCCTTGTCGTTCGGCGAAGGCGAAGGGCCCGACGGCCCCGAGGTGGTGGTGGCCAGCGAATCGGTAGCGATCGTCGGCACCGGCCACACACTGACCCGCGACGTGGCGCCGGGCGAAGCGATCTTCATCGACCTCCAAGGCGGCATCCATTCCAGACAATGTGCCGAGAACCCGAGCCTCAATCCGTGCATGTTCGAGTACGTCTATCTGGCGCGCCCGGACTCGATCATGGACGGTGTCTCGGTCTATCAGGCCCGGCTCAACCTCGGCGAGACATTGGCCCAGCGCCTGATCTCGACGATGCCCCCAAACGAGATCGACGTAGTCATTCCGATTCCCGAATCGAGCCGGCCTTCGGCGATGCAGCTTGCGCAGAAGATCGGCAAGCCGTATCGCGAGGGCTTCGTCAAGAACCGCTACGTCGGCCGTACCTTCATCATGCCGGGGCAGGGCGTGCGCAAGAAATCGGTGCGCCAGAAGCTCAATGCGATCGAGGTCGAATTCAAGGGCCGCAACGTGCTGCTCGTCGACGATTCGATCGTTCGCGGCACGACCTCGAAAGAGATCGTGCAGATGGCGCGCGACGCCGGTGCGAAGAAGGTCTACCTCGCGTCGGCCGCGCCGCCGGTGCGCTTTCCGAACGTCTACGGCATCGACATGCCGACCAAGGACGAGCTGGTCGCGCACGGCCGCACGATCGAGGAGATCCGCCAGTTCATCGGCGCCGACGCGCTGATCTACCAGGACGTGGCGGCGATGAAGCGCGTGGTCGCGGCGCTCAACCCCAAGCTCGACGGCTTCGAGGCTTCGTGCTTCGACGGCCACTACATCACCGGCGACGTCAGCGCCGACGATTTCGTGGCGATGGCGGCGCAACGCGACGCCCAAGGCGAAGAGGAAGACGCGACCGACGACGACCGCTCGCGCCTCGCGCTGCAAAGCGCGACGGAACCCGCCTGATGAAGCCCCCACGCTCATTTCGTTCGCTGCCCCCCGGGGGGG
>JAYSMB010000074.1:0-3539 GCA_043725065.1 Burkholderiales bacterium | reverse complement strand
CCAGATCGCCAGCAGGCCGAGCAGCGCCGGCATGCTCTGCTCGACCGGCGCGCTGCGAAAGTGCTCGTCCATCTCGTGAAAGCCGGTCAGCATCTCGCGGAATTGCGCGGACCCGATGGCGACCATGGTTGACAGGCCGATCGCCGAATCCATCGAATAGCGGCCGCCGACCCAGTCCCAGAAGCCGAACATGTTCTCAGGTGCGATACCGAACTTCGTCACGCCTTCAACGTTGGTCGAGACCGCGACGAAATGCTTCGCTACCGACTTCTCGTCGCCGAGCCGGCCAACGCTCCAGACGCGGGCGGCTAGGGCGTTGGTCAGCGTCTCGAGCGTGGTGAAGGTCTTCGAGGAGACGATGAAAAGCGTCTCGGCGGCGTCCAGGTCGCGGGTCGCTTCGGCGAGATCGGTCGAGTCGACGTTGGAGACGAAGCGCATCGTCAGCTCGCGCTGGCTGTAGAAGCGCAGCGCTTCGTACGCCATCACGGGGCCGAGGTCGGAGCCGCCAATGCCGATGGTGACGACGTTGCGGATCCGCTTGCCGGTGTGGCCGAGCCAGCGGCCGCTGCGCAGCGCATCGGCAAACGAGGCCATGCGGTTCAGCACGACCTGCACTTCGGCGACGACGTCGACGCCATCCACCTTCAGCGTCTGGCCGGCCGGCAACCGCAGCGCGACGTGCAGGACCGAGCGCTTCTCGGTCGTGTTGATGACATCGCCTCGGAACATTGCCACGGTGCGCTCGCGCAACCCGCATTCATCGGCAAGCGCGGCCAGAAGCCGCAGCGTTTCGCCGGTGACGCGGTTCTTCGAATAGTCGAGGTAGAGGCCAGCGGCTTCGAGCACGAGCCGTTCGCCGCGGCCGGCGTCGCTGGCGAACAGCTCGCGAAGGTGGGTCGTGCCGACCTGATCGTGATGCGCCGCCAGCGCCTTCCAGGCCGCCCCGGATGTCAGCGCGCTTCGAGAGGAGAAGTCCTTGTCTTCGCTCTTCATCGGGCAGTTGCTCCCGCAAGTTGCGCGCTCTTGCCTGTGATGCCAGCAAGCAGGCTGTCCCAGGATTTCTGGAATGAATCCGCTCCTTCCTGTTGCAGACGCGTAGCGAGCGCGGCGTCGTCGATGCCGAGCCTTCGAAACTCGGCGATCACCGCTTCGGCGTCGCCTCCGTCGAGCGGAAGAACAGCGCCGACCTTGCCGTGATCGGCAAAGGCCTTCAGCGTCTTGTCGGGGATCGTATCGACGGTGTCGGGCGCAGCGAGCGCCTCGACATACAACGTGTCGGCTGCGGCAGGGTCCTTGGTGGCGGTACTCGCCCACAACAGCCGCTGCGGATGCGCGCCGGCTGCCGCGAGCTTTTGCCAGCGCGGCGAGGCGAGCAGCTCGCGGTAGGCCTTGTAGGTTCGCTTCGAGATCGCGATGCCGAGACGATTGCGCCATTCGGCCGGCACCTGGTCTTTCACCGCGACGTCCCATCGGCTCACGAACAGCGACGCCACCGATTCGACTTTCGGGTCGAGCCCGGCCGCGATTCGGCGCTCGATGCCGCGCATGTAGGCCTCGGCGACGGCGACGTACTGCTCGCGCGAAAAAAGCAGTGTGACGTTGATCGGCACGCCGGCGAAGATCGACGCTTCGATCGCCTGGACTCCAGCCTGCGTGCCGGGGATCTTGATGTAGAGGTTGGGCCGCGCCGCCGCCGCATGCAAGCGGGCGGCTGCCTGCGTCGTCTTCGCGGTGTCGTTGACGATGGCCGGCGAGACCTCGAGCGAGACCCAGCCGTCCACCCCTTCTGTCGCTTCGTGGATCGGGCGGAACAGGTCGGAGGCCCGCGTCAGATCACGCAGGGCCAGATCGAAAAACAAGTCTTCGCCCGACTTGCCATGGCGCGACAGTTCGGCGATCTGCTCGTCGTAGAAATTGCCGGCACCGATCGCGTGCTCGAAGATCGTCGGGTTCGAGGTGAGCCCGGTCACCGAGAGATCCTTGATGTAGCCCGCGAGAGTGCCGTCGTCGAGCATTTCGCGGGTGATGTTGTCGAGCCAGAGACTCTGGCCGAGGGCGTGAAGCTTTTGCAGATTGGGGTTCATGGAGTTTCCTTCGCGGCACCCAGCAGATTGGGTACGTCGAAATCGAGCAGGTCACCGATGTGCCTGACCGTGCGGTCGGCTGCCGGATAGGTGGCTATGTTGGCCGGGTCTTCGGCGTAGTGGCCCTGGCGCGGAAAAACCGTCACGAGGCGCTCGCCCATGACCGCCCTCATAGCGGCCAGGATGCGCAGCTTGTCGTCGACCATGACGTAGCGCCTGGCCGGATAGAGACCTTGCATCTGGTCGAGCATCGTTTCCTTGTGGATGTAGATCAGCACCCGACCCTCCACAGCATTCCACAGGCCCGAGCGCTGAATCTTGCGCGGCTGAAAGACCACGTCGCCGTCGGAAAGGATGACCGTCGGCCCCAGCTTGCCGAGGCGGGCGACGACATTCGAGTGCCCCCGGATACAGACGATCGGCGAACGGATAGTCGATGAGAAAGCTCGACATCAGCAGCAGACGCCGGTCGCCGGCGCCGCCCTGGTCGACTTCGTTGCGGTAACGTTGGAGAGTGCCCAGGTAGTCGACGTAGCCAAGCTCGCCGCGAAGCTGCTCGAAGATCGTCCAGTAGCGATCGGCACTGGCGGCGCCGAACTCGTCTTCGAGATGGAGGCGCAGATCGGCAATGATCCGGTCGTTGTCGAGCAGCGTGTTGTCGACGTCGAGAAGAAAGACGACCTCGGAGGTCATGGCATCCTGACGCTCACGCGCATGGCTCGGCACCGTCTTCTTCGGCCGTCGGGTTGTGCCAGCCGCCATCGGCGGCGATCAGCGCATCGGCCGCGGCCGGCCCCCAGCTTCGGGGCGCGTAGAGCAGCGCGGCGTGATGCTCGACGAGGACCGGATCGACCACGGCCCAAGCCGCCTCGACCGCGTCCTGGCTGGTGAAGAGCGCGCCATCGCCGGCCATCGCGTCGCCGAGCAGGCGCTCGTAGGTCGAGCCCTCGCTCAGGGCCTCTTCGCACAGGTACAACTCGCGCTGATCGCCGACGAAACCTTTGCCCGGCCGCTTGATCCGCGCCGCCAGGGCCACGGCCGACATCGGTTGCAACTTGAAGCGGACATAGTTGGCCCGGCCATCGCTCGGGTGCGAATCGTCGAACAGTGCTTGCGGAGGCGGCTTGAGTTGCACCAGAACTTCGGCCGCCGTCGTCGGCAGCAGCTTGCCGGAGCGCAGATACCACGGCACGCCGGCCCAGCGCCACGAGTCGATGTGCAGGCGCAAGGCGCAAAAGGTCTCGACGTCGGAGTCGGCGGCGACATCTTTTTCGTTGCGGTAGCCGTCGTACTGGCCGCGCACGACATCGTCGGCCGCGAGCGGACGCATCGCATGAAAAACGCCGGCCTTCTGACTCTGCACCGCCGCGAACTCCTGGTACGCCGGCGGCTCCATCGCGAGCAGGGCGACGATCTGGAACAGGTGGTTCTGGATCATGTCGCGCAGACACCCCG
>JAYSMB010000073.1:0-7710 GCA_043725065.1 Burkholderiales bacterium | reverse complement strand
ATGCCGAGCACGGCCACCGTCTGCGCCAGCGCGAACGGCGAGTTCACCGCCACCTTGCCGCTGCCGAACGAGATGTTCGCATCCTTGAACAGGCCGCCGGCCGCGGCGATCCAGAGCAGCGAAAGGCAGAAGAAGACGAGAAAGTAGACCCAGGTCGAGACGAGTTTGAGCCGTGAGCGGAACTCGAACCGCGCGATCGTGAGCAGGTTCATGTCGGCTCCCGCCGGGCCGCCCCGAGGGCGCCGACCGCCCTCGCGGGGGGCAGCGAGCGTGGGGGCCTCATACATGCCCGCCGATGGTGGCGAAGTACGCGTCGTCAAGCGTCGCTTCGACAGAGCCGAACGCCGGTCCCGGCGAGCCGTCGGCGATGACGTGCACCGTCGTCTTGCCGGTGTAGAGCCGGGTCGAGATGACCTTGTGTCGCTCGCGCAGCGCCTCGACTTCGGAGCGAGTCACCGAGGCCTGCCAGATCCGGCCGGCGAGCGCGTCGGTCAGTTGCTTCGGCGTGCCGCTGGTCAGCACCTTGCCCTTGTTCATGATCGCCAGTTGCGGGCAGAGGTCGCTCACGTCGGAGACGATGTGGGTCGAGAGCAGGACGATCACTTCTTCGCCGATCTCGACCAGCAGGTTGTGAAAGCGCGTCCGCTCTTCGGGGTCGAGGCCGGCCGTCGGCTCGTCGACGATGATCAGCTTCGGATCGCCGAGCAGCGCCTGGGCGATGCCGAAGCGCTGCCGCATGCCGCCCGAAAAGCCGCCGAGGGCCTTCTTGCGAACGTCGTAGAGGTTGGTCTGGCGCAGCAGCGTCTCGACCGCTTCGCGCCGCTCGGCGCGATCCGAGAGGCCTTTCAGCCGCGCCAGGTGGTCGAGCATGTCTTCGGCGTTCACCTTCGGATAGACGCCGAAGTCCTGCGGCAGGTAGCCGAGCACGCGGCGCACGCCGGCCTTGTCGCGCAGCACATTGATGTGGGTGCCGCGCTCTACATCGACGAGCTGAGCCGAACCGTGGTCGGCGACTTGCAGCGTGGCCAGCGTTCGCATCAGGGTCGACTTGCCGGCGCCGTTGGGCCCGAGCAGGCCGAACATGCCGGTGGGGATCGAGAGGCTCACGTCGTCGAGGGCGCGCACGCCATTGGCGTAGGTCTTGGACAGACCGGTGATGTGCAGTTCCATGGCCGCGAGTGTGGCGCGGCCGGCCGGCCGCGCGAAGGAGTGTGCGACGAGCTGACGATTCCGAAGGTCAGACCGAAACCGGCCGGGGTCTTTCCTCGACCGCGACCACGATCATCTGTACCCGTTCATTGCCGTTGTAGCTGTCGACTTCGAGTCGATACGCTAGCCGAACCCGCTCGCCGATCGGCTCGACCCGACCGAACCAGATCGCGTCGCGCACCGTGCCGTCGAGGCGGACGGCGAGCTTCAGGTGCTTCTCGCCGACCAGCCGCTGCGAGACGATCTCGACCGAGTCGCAGAAGATCGGCGCTTCGAAGGCCGCCCCCCAGACCTGCGATTCGAGCAGGCGCGCCGTCGCCACGTTCCAGTGCTCGGCGGCGAGTGCGCCGTCGCTGGCAACTCGTTGCGCCATGGTGGCCATGCCGATGCTCTCGGCCGCCGCTTGCAGCGCCGAGCGGAAGAGGTCGAGGGTTTCGAACTCGATCGTGCAACCCGCCGCCATCGCGTGCCCGCCGAAGCGCTTGAGCAGCGTCGGGTGACGCTTGCTCACGAGATCGAGCGCATCGCGCAGATGCAGCCCCTCGACCGACCGTCCGGAGCCCTTGAGCGACCCGTCCTGGCCGAGGGCGAAAACGAAAGTGGGCCGGTGCAGTCGGTCCTTGAGGCGCGAAGCGATGATGCCGACGACGCCTTCGTGAAAGGCAGGGTCGTACACGGCAAACGCCGCCTCGACGCCGCCGGCCACGGCGAGTGCCCGATCGACCAGCGCTTCGGCCTGCTCGCGCATTCCGGCCTCGACCGTGCGCCGCTCGCGATTGATCGCGTCGAGGGCGCTGGCCAGCTCGTGCGCCCGCGTCGCATCGTCCGTGAGCAGGCATTCGATGCCGAGCGTCATGTCGGCCAGGCGCCCCGCAGCATTGAGGCGCGGACCCACCGCGAAGCCGAAGTCGGCTGCGCTGGCCTGGCGCGGGTCGCGGCCGGCCGCCGCGAACAGTGCCGCCACTCCCGGCTGCATGCGGCCGGCGCGGATCCGCTTCAGGCCTTGCGCGACCAGGCAACGGTTGTTGCGGTCGAGCTTGACGACATCGGCGACGGTGCCGAGCGCGACGAGGTCGAGCAGCGCGTCGAGCCTGGGCTGTCCGGCGAGATCGAACTCGCCACGCTCGCGCAGTTCGGCGCGCAAGGCCAGCAGCACGTAGAACGCGACGCCGACGCCGGCCAGTTGCTTGCTCGCGAAGCTGCAGCCCGGCTGGTTTGGATTGACGATCACGTCGGCTTCGGGCAGCGCCACTTCGTCGCCGACGAGCGCGGGCAGATGGTGATCCGTGATCACCACAGTCAGGCCGTGCGCGGCAGCATGGGCCACGCCTTCGAGACTGGCGATGCCGTTGTCGACCGTCAGCAGCACATCGGGCGCGGCGGTCTCGATCGCGAGGTCGACGATGGCGGGTGTCAGCCCGTAGCCGTGAACGCGTCGGTCGGGCACGACGTAAGCGAGCGTGGTCGGATCGGCGCCCAACATGCGCAGGCCGCGCAAGGTCACGGCGCAGGCGGTGGCGCCATCGCAGTCGTAGTCGGCGACGACGCAGATCCTGCCGCCGGCGCCGATCGCGTCGGCGAGCAGGTTCGCGGCGTCTGCGGCACCGAGCAGGCCGGAAGGCGGCAGCAGCTTGCCGAGTGTCTCGTCGAGCTCGTCGGCGCTCTTCACGCCGCGCGCTGCGAACAGACGCGCCAGCAGCGGATGCACGCCCGCCTGCTCGAGCGCCCACGCCGTGCGTGGTGGCACGTCGCGGGTTTCGATCGTCACGGGGTCGATGTTCATGGCTTGCTCAAAGCCCTTCGAGCAAGGCGTGCGGCTCGGCACTGTTCCAGCGGCTGCGCAGGCGGCGCAACAAGCTTCGCGGTCTGGTTTCGAGTCGAAGCGCGCTTCGTTCGCCGCACAGCGTCAGCGCCCCATCGCCTTGCGCCCATCGCGCGATCGGCCCGGCATCGACGGCCTGCCAGGCTTCGGCCCATGCCGCCCAGTCGCCGGCAAGCAGCGGCGCTCGCAAGGAAGACTCGACTTGCGGTTCTGCCGCTGCATTCGCGACCTGCAGGTGGCCGCAGCCGCTCAGCCAGAACGAGTTCACGATCGCTTCACCACGTTCTTCGCGCGCGTCGTTGACGGGATGTTCGTAAAACACGAGTTGCACTTCGCTTTGCAGGCGGCGCACGAGGCGGCCCATGTCGGACCGTGTTTCGCCCAGCCAGCCGTCGACATTGCGGCCGATCACGCGATCGAGCGATGCGGTTGCAAAGCCTTCGAGCTCGTCGCGGCCGATGTACCAGCGGTCGGCCGCACCCCAGGCGACGATGAAACCTTCGCTCTCGAACAGCTCGCGAACGGTGGCGAAAAGCGCTCGCGAATCGGCCTCGCTCAAATGAAGTTGTGCTGAATCGATCATCGTCGCGTGGTCGCGCCCGAGCTGCCAGTGCGACGGCGTGACGAGGCCCCAGGCGAGGCTTGCTGAAGCGACGCCGTCGGCCAGGGCCGAATGCGCGGCAAAGGGCAGGGCGCCATCGCCGCCGCGCCAACCCCGGGCCGCGGCGAGGGCGCGCTCATGCGGGGGCGAGTAAGAAGCCGCTTCTCCCGTGTCGCGCGCCGCGGGCTCGAGCCGCGTCAGCAGCCGAGCGAGGTTCGGCAGAGAAAGGTCGCGCAGCACGTGCCGGCAGGCTTCCGAGTCACCGCAAGCGAAGGGAACGAGCAGGTGCATGGCGACGATTATCCGAGCCGCCCGTCGTTCGGCGTGCCGGGGTGCGTCGGGTAGCATCGCTGCCGCATGAACTGGCCCTACGAACTGCAGATCGGCTGGCGCTACACGCGGGCCGGGCGGGCCGGGCGCCGGAACGGCTTCATCTCCTTCATCTCGGGGGTGTCGATGCTCGGCATCGCCCTCGGCGTGGCCGCGTTGATCATCGTGCTCTCGGTGATGAACGGCTTCCAGAAGGAAGTGCGCGACCGCATGCTCTCGGTTGTCTCGCACGTCGAGATCTCCGATGCCGAAGGCGCCGCGCTGCCGGACTGGCACGCGACGGCGGCCGAAGCGCGCAAGAACCCCGAGGTGATCGGCGCCGCTCCTTTCGTCGTCTCGCAAGCCTTGATCGCGCGCGGCGACGAGATGCGCGGCGTGATCGTTCGCGGCATCGTCCCGAACGACGAAGCGACCGTGACCGATCTCGCCGCGCGACTGAAGGACACGACGCTCGCCAGGCTCGTTCCCGGCTCGTGGAGCATCGTTCTCGGCATCGAGCTGGCGCGCTCGCTCGGCGTTCGCGAAGGCGACAAGGTGACCATCGTCCTGCCCGGCGGTCAGGTCACGCCCGCGGGCGTCGTGCCGCGACTGCGCCAGATGACGGTGGTCGGCACCTTCGATGCCGGTCACTACGAGTACGACAACGGCTTGGCCCTCGTCCATCTCGAAGACGCGGCCAAGCTGTTTCGCGTCGAAGGGCCGACCGGCGTGCAGTTGCGCCTGAAAGACCTGAACCAGGCACCGCTGGTCGGCGCCCAGCTCGCGCAAAGCCTGGGCCCGACAGTCAACGTGCGCGACTGGACCAGCACCAACCGCAACTGGTTCGCCGCGGTGCAGGTGGAAAAGCGCCTGATGTTCATCATCCTGACGCTGATCGTCGCGGTCGCGGCGTTCAACCTCGTGTCGACGCTGGTCATGACGGTGACCGACAAGCGCGCCGACATCGCGATCCTGCGTACGCTCGGCGCGACGCCACGCTCGGTGATGACGATCTTCATCGTCCAGGGCGCCGCGTCGGGAATCATCGGCACGCTCGCCGGTGTGCTGATGGGCCTGCTCGTCGCCTTCAACATCGACGTCATCGTGCCGGCGATCGAAGGCGTGCTGCACGTGAGCTTTCTGCCCAGCAGCGTCTACCTGATCAGCCGCATGCCGAGCGATCCGCAGCAGGCCGACATCGTGCCGATCGTCGTGATTTCGCTGGTGCTTGCCTTCATCGCCACGCTGTATCCGAGCTGGCGCGCCAGTCGCATGCAGCCCGCCGAGGCGCTGCGCTATGAATGAGGCGCCGGCGAGAGCGGTGATCGCTGCACGGGGATTGCACAAGCGCTTCATCGAAGGCGGCGGCGCTTCGCGCATCGACGTGCAGGTGCTGCGCGGCGTCGATCTCGACGTCCATGCCGGCGAGACGCTGGCGGTGGTTGGTGCGTCGGGCTCGGGCAAGAGCACCTTGCTGCATCTGCTCGGCGGACTCGAGGCGCCGACCAGCGGCAGCGTGCTGCTCTGCGGTCGCGATTTCGCGGTTCAGGGTCCGACCGAGCAGGGCGAGTGGCGCAACCGCCATCTCGGATTCGTCTACCAGTTCCACCACCTCTTGCCGGAATTCACTGCGCTCGACAACGTCGCGATGCCCTTGCGAATCCGCCGCCTGGGCAATGCCGAAGCACGCGAACGCGCAGCCCTGGCCTTGCAGCAGGTGGGCCTGGGCGAGCGCCTCGCGCACCGGCCGGCGCAGCTCTCGGGCGGCGAGCGTCAGCGTGTCGCGATCGCGCGCTCGCTGGCGGGCGAACCGGATTGCGTGCTGGCCGACGAGCCAACCGGCAACCTCGATCGCGTCACCGCCGACGCGGTGTTTCGGCTTCTCCTGGATCTCGCAGCTCAGCGCGGCATGGCGCTGGTGCTCGTCACCCACGACGACAGCCTGGCCTCGCGCTGCAGCCGGCGCCTGCGTCTGGTGCAAGGGCAACTGGCCGACTGAAGCGCGGCGCCTCGGGTCAGGAAGGGGCCGGAACTAGCCGGCGCAGACGACCTGGCGGTAGGGGAAGCCGAAGCTTCGTTTCTCGCCGTTGCGGCTGCCCTCGATCCAGGCGTACATCGCATTGTCGCCGTCGCGCCGGTAGCCGATCTTCTGCGGGAAGTCCTGCTGCGGGTTCTCGAAGACCACGCTTGAATCGGTCAACGTCGACGAGGTGAAGACGATCGGCGGCTTGCCCGAGGGCCGGACTTCGAAGGCGTAGCGATCACCCTGCTCGCGGATCATCATGAATTCGTAGCCGACCAGGTTGGTCCCGTCGACAGTACGGCTCGAACCGATCATGGTCTTGCCGCGCGGCGCCATCCACTGCTCTTCGACCGCGCGCTCCTGATTGACCATCGCCCAGCAGCCCTGCAGCCAGGCGAGCTTGTGCGACTGCGGGGCCTGCGCCGGCGCCACGTCGGCCACCGCGAGGAGCAGGGCGAGGGAAAGCGACATCAGGATGGGTTTCATCGGGGCTCCGTGGGTTGCGCCGTCGCGGTGCGCAACTGGCGCCAGGCGATCAACGCGGAGTCTGCCTTGCAGGGTGGTCGGTGGCAAGCGTGCGAACGCCTCGCTTCGTTGGCTATTTCTCGGTTCAGGGGCGGCTGAGGCCACCATGACCGGCGACGTCGATTCCGAATCGTGCCGCCGAGCGGGCGCGCGCCCGCGTCGCCTCGACCTCGCGGTCGCGCGGATCGGCGCTCGTCACCAGCGCGCCGATGAGTGCGCGCGCCGCGGCCGCGACATCCGCGACCGCGCGATCGAAAGCCGCTTCGTTCGATCGCGACGGCACATTGAACCCGCTGATCTTGCGCACGAACTGCAGCGAGGCGGCCCGGATCTCGATTTCCGTGGCCGGCGGCTCGAAGTTGAACAGTGTCCGGATGTTTCTGCACATGCCTATCTCCGTTCTTTCGGCCAGAACATAGCTGGTGTCGGTGGCAAGAGCCACCAGCACGAAGAAGAGACCGAGCGTTGCGCCCTGGATGGCCCTCGAGCCCGCCCGATCGACGAACTGCGGCAGAAAGGCGGCGAAGAAGAAGACGGTTTTCGGGTTCAGGAGCGCGACGAAAAAGCCGTCGCGAACGATGCGGCGCAGTTGCGGAGCTTCGGATCTGGAAGGCGGCCGTTTGACCGCCGACCGGCCCACCGCGTCGCACAGATTGCCCATCGCGACACCGGCGACCGACGCCGGTACGGCCCTGCGCCAGGGTGCGCGCGAGGATGTAGACGACGCCCGGGCCGGGAGTCGCGGCAAGCCCCAGGCTGGCGACGAGGAATGCGGCCAGCAAGGGGCTTGAATCGATCGCTTCGTACATTTCTCGAATCGCTCCGTTCATTGACCGAGGGGCTGGCGCAAGAAGAGTCGCTCTGTCGCGGAAAGAGACTGGCCGCCGAGTAGCCGCGAGGCTGCGGCCGCAGTGCTCTGTGGAAAGAATATAGGCAACCCAGGCGTCGCCCTGCCGGGTCTCGGTTGCTTGCACATAGCCCAGCTACGGTCCTGCCGGCGCACGGAGAACCCAGTTCAGCCAGCGCTGCCTGCCGTCATGCGACTGGCGCGATTCCAGCCGCTCGTGGACGCCGCGGAGAGGCTCGACAGAAGGCGGCGGCGATAGTCGAGATAGCGGTGAATCCCCCCGCGTCAGAATACTTGTCGCCTCCATAGAACCGGGAACCCGGGGGCGGCGAAGAAGGATGGAAGTGGCTCGATACGGACAAGCATTCAAGGAC
>JAYSMB010000072.1:0-3575 GCA_043725065.1 Burkholderiales bacterium | reverse complement strand
CGCGCACGGCGAATTCATGATGCTCGGCATGTACTCGAGCTTCTGGCTGTTCGCGCTGTTCGCGCTCGACCCGATGCTGACCTTGCCGCTGACGGTGCTCATGTTGTTCGGTTTCGGCGTGCTGCTTTACAAGCTCGTCATCCGCCGGATCGTCGATGCGCCGATGGTGAGCCAGATCTTCACCACCTTCGGCCTCATGATCCTGTTGCGCGGGGTTGCGCAGTTTCTCTGGAAGCCCGACTTCCGCTCGATCGAGAACTCGTGGGTGAGCGGCACGGTGCGGCTCGGCGGCCTGCACCTCGGCCGGCCGCAGCTCGTCGCCGGCGCCGGCGCGGTCGTCGTCACGCTCGCCGTGTACTTCTTCCTGCAGCGGACGAAATGGGGCGCCGCACTCGAAGCGACCGCCGCCGACAAAGAAGCGGCGCAGCTCATGGGCATCGACTCGCACCGCATGTTCGCGCTCGCCTGGGGCATCGGCGCGGCCTGCGCCGGCGCGGCGGGCGGCCTGCTCTCGACCTTCTTTCCGATCTTTCCGGAGGTCGGCGCGAACTTCATCCTGATTGCCTTCGTGGTCGTCAACCTCGGCGGCTTCGGCAGGGTCAGCGGCGCGTTCTGGGCCGGCATCCTTGTCGGCGTCCTCGAAGTGATGGGCGGCCTGCTGGTCGGGCCGCAGTACAAGATGGCGGTCGTGCTCGTGGTCTTTCTCGCCGTGCTGATGTTTCGGCCGCAGGGATTGCGAGGCAAGGCATGAAGCGGACGATGGCGATCGGCGGCGCGGCGCTGCTCGTCGCGGTCGGGCTGCCTTTCGTCGTCACCGACGCTTCGCGTCTCAATCTCGTGATCCTGGTGCTGATGGCGGCCCAGCTCGGCGTCGCGTGGAATCTGCTCGGCGGCTACGCCGGCCAGATCTCGCTCGGCCACGCTGCGTTCTACGGCGTCGGCGCGTATACGTCGACTCTTCTTCTGCTCAGGTTCGGCGTCAATCCGTGGCTTGGCGTGTTGGCCGGTGGTTCCCTCGCGGCGTTGCTGAGCCTGGCCTTCGGTTGGTCGTGCTTTCGCCTCAAGGGCCACTACTTCGCGATGGCGACGATCGCCGTCGCCGAGCTGGTGCAGATCGTCTTCACGAACTGGGAGTACGGCGGGGCCGCGGTCGGCCTGACCGTGCCGATGAATCACGAAGGCTGGGCCTGGCTCGTCTTCGCCGGCAAGCAGCCTTACTACTGGCTCGCGCTGAGCCTGCTCGTCCTCACGCTGGCGGCGACCGCGATCGTCGAGCGAAGTCGCATCGGCTACTACCTTCGCGCGATCAAGGACGAGCCCGACGCGGCACGCAGCATCGGCATCCCGATCACGCGCTACAAGCAGATCGCACTTTCGCTCAGCGCCTTCTTCACCGCGCTCGGCGGAAGCCTCTATGCACAGAAGGAGCTCTACATCGACCCGCCCTCGGTGTTCTCGACGGCGCTCTCGATCAAGATGGCGCTGGTCTCCATCCTCGGTGGCATCGGCACGCTATTGGGTCCGGTGCTCGGGGCGATCGTGCTGACGACGATCGAGGAGCTGACGCGCGCCGGCTTCGGCGGCTCGGGTCGCGGCACCGACACCATCATCTACGCCGCGCTGATCGTCGCCATCGCCGTGTTCTACCCGAGCGGCCTGCTCGGCTGGTACCGGAGCCGGATGCAGCGACGGCGGGCCCGTCGCAGCGCTGTCGCAGCGCGGGAGGCCGCGCGATGAGCCTGCTCGAGTTGAATGGCGTCAGCAAGCGGTTCGGCGGCCTGGTCGCAAACCAGGACATCTCGTTTTCGGTCGACGCGGCGCAGATCGTCGGCCTGATCGGCCCGAACGGCGCGGGCAAGACGACGGCATTCAACTGCGTCGCCGGTTTCTACGCCCCGAGCGCCGGCCGCATCACGCTCGACGGCAGGACGATCTCGGGACTTGCGCCGGAAGCATGCGCGCGCGCCGGAGTCGGCCGCACGTTTCAGGTGGCCCGCACCTTCACCAGCATGACGGCGGGCGAGAACGTGCTCGCCGCCGCGCTCCTGCACCACAGGCGCGTCGCCGCGGCGCGGGTCGAGGCCTTGCGCTGGCTCGCTTTCGTGGGCCTCGAGCGGCTCGCCGAACGACCGGCCGCGAGCCTGACGATCAGCGAGCAGCGCCGCCTGGCCGTGGCTCGCGCGCTCGCGATCGAGCCGCGCGTCCTGCTGATGGACGAGGTCATGGCCGGCCTCAACCCGCGCGAGGTGCGCGAGATGGTCGAGGTCGTGCTGCGTATCCGTGGGCACGGCATCGCCTGCCTCGTCGTCGAGCACGTGCTCGAAGGCATCATGCCGATCGCCGACCGGATCGTCGTTCTCGATCGGGGCGTCAAGATCGCCGAGGGCACGCCGGCCGAGGTTTCGCGCGATCCGGTGGTGATCTCGGCCTACCTTGGCGACGAGCCATGAACGCTGTCTCTCTCGAAGTCGACGACCTGCACGTCAGCTACGACGGCGTGCCGGCCCTGCATGGCGTGAGCCTCAAGGTCGACGCC
Source organism: Burkholderiales bacterium (assembly GCA_043725065.1). Classification (GTDB taxonomy): domain Bacteria; phylum Pseudomonadota; class Gammaproteobacteria; order Burkholderiales; family Burkholderiaceae_C; genus Schlegelella_A. The sequence continues at coordinate 1,039 of JAYSMB010000072.1, read as the reverse complement.
GGAAAGATCGTCGCCCTGGTGGGTGGCAATGGCAACGGCAAGTCGACGACCTTGCGCGCGATCGCCGGACTCAACGCCGCCGACGCCGGAAGCATTCGCCTGGACGGACGCGATCTCGTCGGCATGCGCGCGCATCAGCGCGTGCCGCTCGGCCTCTCGCTCGTCCCGGAAGGGCGGCGTCTGTTCCCTCGCCTGACCGCGCGTCGCAACCTCGAGCTCGGTGCGTTCGCCCGCGAAAACGGCGCGGAGCTTGCCGCGAGCATCGACGAGATGTTCAGTCTGTTCCCGATCCTCAAGGAACGCGCGCGGCAACTTGCCGGGACCATGAGCGGCGGCGAGCAGCAGATGCTCGCGATCGCGCGCGGGCTGATGGCGCGGCCGCGGCTCCTGATGCTCGATGAGCCGACCTGGGGAATCGCGCCGAAGTTCGTCACCAAGGTGCTCGACGTGATCCAGCGCGTCAACGAGCGCGGCGTGACGATCCTGCTCGTCGAGCAGAACCTGCACAAGGCGCTCGGCATCGCGCATCGCGGCTACGTGATCCAGACCGGGCGCATCGTCATGGAAGGCGACGCGCAGTCGCTCCTGCACGACGACGAGGTCAAGAAAGCGTATCTCGGACTGTGAGCACAATCATCGGAGCCTCAATGTGAGCCACGACATCTTCTTCGATTCGCCCGCGCAGCTCCGCCGCGCTTGCCGCAGCGGCGAGTTCGCCGGCGCGACGACCGGCCACGCGCCGGGCCGGATCCAGGCCAACCTCATGATCGTGCCGAAGGCCGAGGCGTTCGACTTTCTTCTCTTCTGCCAGCGCAATCCAAAGCCGTGCCCGCTGGTCGAGGTGCTGGCGCCGGGCGTGCGCGAGCCGATATGCGCGCCGGCTGCGGACATCGCCACCGACCTGCCCGGCTATCGCGTCTACCGCGGCGGCGAGCTTGCGGAAGAGCGCGACGAGATCGCTTCGCTCTGGCGCGACGACATGGTCGGCTTTCTCATCGGCTGCAGCTTCTCGTTCGAGTCGGCCGTGCAGGCGGCGGGC
>JAYSMB010000071.1:0-1719 GCA_043725065.1 Burkholderiales bacterium | reverse complement strand
CTACGCCGGCCAGCTTGCCGAATCGGAGGCGTCGCTCACGCGGGCCTATGAACTCGATCCGGCCAGCCCTTTCGTGGCCACCAATCTGGCCGAGGTCCTGTATCGGCGCGGTGACTTCGAGCGGGCCCGGTTCTACGTGCGCCGGGTCAACGCGCTGCCCGAAGTCTCGAATGCGCAGACTCTCTGGCTCGCAGCGCGGATCGAGCACAAGCTCGCCAACTGGCAGGGCACCACCGAGTTCGGCAGGCAACTGAGCAATCGTTTTCCCGAATCGCGCGAAGCGTCGGCTTTCTCGCGCGGCGCATTCGATGAGTGAGGGGGAGGCCGCGTCGGCTTCGGCCCCCGCGGCGTCGGCCGGGCGGCTGCTGCGCGAAGCGCGCGAGAGGCAGGGCCTGCACATCGCTGCGCTCGCCGCGTCGATCAAGGTATCGCCGAAAAAGCTTGAATCGCTCGAGTCGGACCGCTTCGACGAGCTGCCCGACGCGACTTTCACCCGCGCCCTCGCGCAGACCGTCTGCCGCGCGCTCAAGACCGACCCGAGCGCCGTCATGCGGCTGCTGCCGCCCCCGGTGGGGCATCGCCTGGAGCAGCTCGGCGAAGGGCTGAACACGCCGTTTCGCGAACGCCCCGGCACGCTTGTGCAGCGCGACTGGGGGCAGTTCTTTGCCAGCCCGGCGTTTTGGTTCACGGCGCTGATCCTGCTGGCGGCCGTAGTCGTCTATTTGCTGCCGGCGAGCCTGACCGGCCTGCCGACCGGCCGGGTTCGTGCGGCCTCGGCGCCGACGGCACAGGCGGGCGTCGAACCCGGGATGCCGCCCGACACCGTGGTTGTCGACGTGTCTGCTTCGCAGCCGGGTGCACTGCTCGTTTCGCCTGCCTTGGAGCCGGTTGCCGTGACCCGCGAGCCCGTGTCGGCGTCGCCCCAGCTTTCGCCCATAGCAACCTTGTCCGCGGCGCCCGCGCCCACGAGCCAGGTTGCACTGCCCGCAGCGGCCGCTGCCGCTCCGTCGGCGTCGCCGGCCTCCGTCCGGGGCGGGCTGCCGCCCGGCATGCTTCAATTGCGGACCTCGTCGGCGTCGTGGATCGAGGTGAGCGACGGTCGTGGCCAGCCGCTCTTCTCGCGCATGATGAAGGCGGGCGAGGCGACCGGCGTCGACGGTGTGCCGCCGCTGCGCGTGCGGATCGGCAACGCGGCGGGAACCCGAGTCGTGTTCCGGGGTCAGCCCACGGACCTCAAGGCTTTCACGCGCGACAATGTGGCCCACCTCGAACTCAGGTAGCGACATCATCATGCGAGACGACCGTTCTTCTCTCGATGGTTTCATCGAGCCGGCACACCCGGCGCCGCGCCGCTCGCGCCAGGCGAGCGTGGTCTGGGGCTCGCGCGTGGTCACCGTCGGCGGCGACGCGCCGGTGCGCGTGCAGTCGATGACCAATACCGACACCGTCGACGCGATCGGCACCGCCATCCAGGTCAAGGAGCTGGCGATCGCCGGCTCGGAGATGGTTCGCATCACCGTCAACACGCCCGAGGCGGCGGCGGCCGTGCCGCACATCCGCGAGCAGCTCGACCGGATGGGAATCGACGTGCCGCTGATCGGCGATTTTCACTACAACGGGCATCGTCTCCTGACCGACTATCCGGCCTGCGCCGAGGCGTTGTCGAAGTACCGCATCAACCCGGGCAACGTCGGCAAGGGCGACAAGCACGACCGCCAG
>JAYSMB010000070.1:0-16215 GCA_043725065.1 Burkholderiales bacterium | reverse complement strand
CTGATCGAAGCGGGCGCGCTCGACATCGAGCATGGCGAGGTGATCGGCTTCGTCGTCGAGACGCGCTGCAACTACTTCGCGCCGCTGGCCTTTCCGCAGGCGCTCGAAGCTGGCTTGCGTGTCGGCAGGATCGGCAGTTCGAGCGTGCGCTACGAAATCGGCATCTTCGCCGCCGGCGCGGCGGAGACCGCGGCGCGCGGTCACTTCGTCCATGTCTACGTCGACCGTGCGACGCAGCGTCCCGCGCCGTTGCCGCAAGCCCTGCTGAACCTCGTTAAGGAACTCGCTTGACCCCCACCACGGAGACGGCCCGCTGGGTCGATGAGGCGATCACCTCGCGCCATTCGATCCGGGCCTTCTTGCCCACCGCCGTGCCGCGCGAACTCGTCGAGCACATCCTGGCCGTCGCTTCGCGTGCGCCTTCGGGAACGAACACCCAGCCGTGGAAGGTCTACGTGCTGACCGGAGAGGCGAAGCGCGATCTCTCGCGGCGCATCGTCGCCGTCTACGACGACCCGGGCGAGCGCGCCACCCACACCGAGGAGTACGCCTACTACCCGACCGAGTGGAAGTCGCCCTTCCTCGACCGGCGTCGCAAGGTGGGCTGGGACCTGTACGGCCTGCTCGGCATCGCCAAGACCGACAAGCCGCGCATGCACGCCCAGCATTCGCGCAACTACGATTTCTTCGGCGCGCCGGTCGGCCTCATGTTCACGATCGACCGCACCATGCGGCAGGGCAGCTGGCTCGATTTCGGCATGTTCCTGCAAAGCGTCATGGTCGCGGCGCGCGGGCACGGCCTCGACACCTGTCCGCAGGCCGCGTTCACGCAGTTCCACCGCCTCATCATCGCTTCGATTGGCGCGCCGGAAAGCGAGCAGCTCGTTTGCGGCATGTCGCTCGGCTATCGCGATCCGGAGGCGATCGAGAACACGCTCGTGACCGAACGAGAGCCGGTCGCCAACCTCGCGCGATTCATCGAATAGGCGATGTCGCCGGTGAAACCCGCCATCCTCGTCTGCCGCCGCGTCCTTCCGGAAACGCTTGAACGCCTGCGCGCGCACTTCGCGGTCGAAGCGAACCAGGCCGATGCCGAGTGGAGCCGCGACGAACTGGCCGAGCATCTGCAAGGCAAGGTCGGTGCCTTCATCACCAGCACGCAACCGATCGATGCGACCTTGCTCGATCGTTGCCCGGAGTTGCGCGCGATCTGCAGCATGTCGACCGGCTACAACAACGTCGACGTGCCGGCCTGCACGGCGCGCGGCGTGCTGTTCGCGAACGCGCCCGACGTGCTGACCGAAACCACCGCGGACTTCGGCTTCGCGCTGATGATGGCCGCGGCGCGACGCATCACCGAGAGCGAACATTTCCTGCGCCGCGGCGAGTGGACGAAGTGGACCGTCGACCTGTTCGCCGGCGCCGACATCCATGGCGCGACGCTCGCCATCCTCGGCATGGGCCGGATCGGCAGGGCCGTCGCACGGCGCGGCGCGCGCGGCTTCGACATGCCGGTGATCTATCACAACCGCTCGCGCCTGGATGCCTCGGTCGAGGCCGAGCTGGGCGCCCGCTACGTCGGCAAGGACGAGCTGTTCGCCGCAGCCGACCACCTCGTCGTCGTCGTGCCGTACTCGGCCGAATCGCATCACCTGGTCGGCGCCGCCGAACTGAAGCGGATGAAACCCGGGGCGACGCTGACCAACATCGCCCGCGGCGGCGTCGTCGACGACAACGCTCTCGCGCGCGCTCTGCGCGAAGGAATGATCGCCGCCGCCGGGCTCGACGTGTTCGAAGGTGAACCGTCGGTGCATCCGGACCTGCTCACGCTGACCAACGTCGTGCTCACACCGCACATCGCCAGCGCGAGCCTGCCGACGCGGCTCGCCATGGCCGAGCTGGCCGCGGTCAACCTGATCGCAGCGCTCGACGATCGTCCTGGTGCGCCGATGCCGCCGACCGCACTCAATCCGCAAGTCATGGCACGCCGACTGTAGGACCGAACCGACAGCGCCCGACGGTACGGGCCGATAGGGTCGGCGCGGGGTGCGCCGCAAAATCGGACCATGCCCTCCAACAGCGCCTGGCGCGCACGCTTCGCATGAAGATCGAACCGCAAGGAACGCTCGATCTCGTCAGGCTCGGCGAATTGATCGGCGACATGCCGGTCGCGATGCTGACTTCGGCGGGCGATGACGGTGCCCTGGTGAGCTGCCCGATGGAGGCGCTGGAAATGGACGGCGAGGGCGCGTTGTGGTTCTTCACCGACCTTCGCTCGGATCTCGGCGAGCGCGTGCGCGTGGTCAACCTCAGCTTCGTCGACGATTCCCGCGCCACGTACGTCTCGCTTTCGGGCCGCGGCGAGATCGCCAAGGACGCGCAGCGCATGGAGCGCCTGTGGTCGATGTTCGATCGCGCCTCGTTCCCCGACGGGCCCGCGTCGCGACATCTCGCGTTGCTCAAGGTTGTTCCGGACAAGGCCGAGTTCTGGGACGCGCCCAACAGCCGCATGGTTCGCCTGCTCGCGCTCGCCGCGTCGGCGGTCTCCGGCACGTCGATCGGCCAGGCCGAGCACGAGGTGATGACCGGCCTTTCTTCCCCACAACCGGCGGGCGCCGCGGCGGTTCGATGAGAAGTCCGCTCGCTGCATGGCGGGCGGGGGTTCGCTGGCCGTCCGTGTTGATCGCGGCCGTTGCCGTGGTCGTCATCGCGATTGCGGCTTGCGAGGCCGTGGGTTGGCCGTTCCTGGCTTCGCCGATGCAGCGCTGGCTGGCGAAGACGCTGGACCGGAGCGTGACCTTCGGCGACGAGTCGGGCGGCCAGGGCGGCGTGCGCCTCGGCCTGCTCGGCGGCATTCGCATCAGCGCGTCGCGCCTCGAGATCGGCGCGCCGGCGTGGAGCACGGCGCCCCATATGCTTCTGGCTCGCGACGCGCGGCTCGAGCTGGGCTACTTCGACCTTTGGCGCGCCTGGCGTGGCGAACCATTGCACATCCGGGAACTGGAAGCGGCCGAGCTCGACGGCGTGCTCGAGCGCCGCACCGATGGCAGCGCCTCGTGGCAGTTCGGCAGGAAGGCCAAGGTCGACGACGGCCAGCAGCCCTCGACGCTGCCGACCTTCGGCCAGCTTCGGGTCGCCGACGGTCACCTCACCTACACCGACGAGATCCTGCCCGTCGCCATCGATGCTCGCTTTGCCTTGAGCGACGGCAGCGTGCGGGCTTCGGGCGCGAGCTCGGCCTCCAATGCGCAGGGCATCGTCGTGCGCGCCGGCGGCGCCGTGGCAAGCGCGTCGGCGGCGGCGCAAGCGGTCGTGCTGGCACCCGGAGAGAGCGGTCTGCGTCTCAATGCCACCGGGCGGTACCGCAAACTGCCAGTTCGGATCGACCTGCGTACCGCGGGAGTGCTCGGCTTGTTCGCGCAGGGCAAAGAAGCCGACGCGCAGCCCTTGAAGCTGATCGCGACCATCGGTCACGCCGACCTCTCATTCGAGGGAAGCACCACCTACCCCTTGTACTTCGCTGGCCTGCAGGGCCGCTTCACGCTGGCCGGGTCCTCGCTCGCCGCGGTCGGCGACCCGCTCGGCATCACCTTGCCGACGACGCCGGCCTTCCGTACCCGTGGCACGCTGGCGAAGGACGGCGGAATCTGGAAGGCGGTCTTCGACGACGCCACGATCGGCACGAGTCGCCTCAATGGCGCCTTCACCTATGACCGGCGACCCAAGGTGCCGCTGCTCTCGGGCAAACTCGGTGGCTCGCGCCTCGTGTTGGCCGACCTGGGTCCCGCCGTCGGCACGCCGGTACAAGGCGAAGCGCCGCAACCCGGCTCCCGGACGGCGACCGGCGGGCGGGTCATTCCCGACAAGAAATTCGACCTGCCGTCGTTGCGCGCCATGGACGCCAACGTCCTGATCGACATCGGCATGTTCGATTCGGGGACGACTCTCATCGAGCCCTTGCGCCCGGTGCGTGGCCACCTGTTGCTCGCCGACGGCGTGCTGACGATGGCAGACTTCGAGGGCAATACGGCGCAGGGTCGCCTGCTCGGCTTCCTGCAGCTCGACGGGCGCGGTCCGCAAGCCCTTTGGACGGCCGACCTGCGCGCCCTCGGCATCGACCTGACCCGCTGGCTGCGCTTCAAACGCGACGACGCTGCGCCGCCCTACGTTTCGGGCAAGCTCGATGCGTTGGTGAAAGTGAAGGGAGCGGGGCGATCGACCGCCGAGATTCTCGGCAGCCTGGCCGGCGACATTCGTATCCACCTGCGCGACGCGTCGGTCTCGCACCTGATCGTCGAATTCGCCGGCATCGATGTGGCACAGGCACTCGGCGTCTTTCTCAAAGGCGACGACGCTCTGCCGATTCTTTGCAATGTCGTCGATCTCAACGTTGTCAACGGCGTGGCCCAGCCAAAGGTTTTCGTTCTCGAAACCAAGGAATCGACGGTCTGGATCGACGGCACGGTTTCGTTGAAGAGCGAGGCGCTGGATCTGAGAGCGGTCGTTTCGCCCAAAGACTTCAGCCCGTTCGCCCTGCGCACGCCCATCCATGTTCGCGGCACGCTTGCCAAGCCTTCGGTGGCGCTCGAGCCCGGCAAGCTGGTCGGCAAGGTGGGGGCGGCGGCTTTGTTGTCCCTGCTGAACCCGCTGGCGGCGATCATTCCCTTCGTGGACCCGGGCGCGCATCAGGCGGCGAAGGATGCCGCGGCGCAATGCGCTGCGCTGGTGGCCACCAGCGGCAAGATCGCTCCCGCCGCCAAGACGCCGACAACGCTTCACGTGCCGCCCCTCGCCACCAGGGCGGCGAGCGCGGCCAGTGGTCCTCGTTGACGCCTCGGCGCGCTTCATCGCCTCTCGGCTTCGGTGGCTGTATCGGGCGCGGCTTCTTGCGCTGCCGGCCGGACTCGGCGCATTGTCCGGCGCCGAGACGTCGGGCTTGCGGCGTCAGGCCGCGTCAACGGTTTCCATGACCTCGTCGGTGACGACGTCGAAGCGTGTGAGCGAGTTCGGGCCGAAGCACATCGTGATCGGCACATCGCCGGCGTCGCGGCCGCGCGCCATGACGATGCGACCGATCCGGCGCCGGTTGTGGCGCGCGTCGACGGTGTACCGGCGATCGCCGAGGAACACCTCGAACCAGGCGCTGAAGTCCATCGGTCCGGGCACCAGCGGCACGCCGATGTCACCAAGGTAGCCGGTCGCATAACGCGCCGGAATGTTCATGCGGCGGCACAGCGTGATCGCGAGGTGCGTGAAGTCGCGGCAGACGCCCTCACGCTCGCGGTAGCCGTCGAGTGCTGTGCGAGTCGGCCGCGCGGTCTTGTAGTTGAACCTGAGATGCTGGTGCACGAACTCGCAGATCGCCTCGACCCGGCCCCAGCCAGGGGCGACGTTGCCGAAACGGTTCCAGGCGAACGCCAGCAGTTCGCTGTCGACCTCGCAGTAGCGGCTCGGCGGAAGGAACCGCAGGGTCGAGAGCGGCAGCTTGGTGGGATCGTGCTGGCGAGCGTCGACATTGGCTTCGTCAAGCTCGCCGGAGTCGCGGATCACCGCATCGTCGCTCAGCCGCACCGTCGACATGCCGACAGGAACGTTGACCCGAGCGCAGCGATTGCCGAAGCTGTCGATGTATTCCTCGGGCTGCGGCCCACCGCTGATGCACAGGTTTTCCGGTGCGACGAGGTCGTCGCGCCGCGAAGGGTGGACGTGCGAGAGATAGATGAGCGCCATCGGTGTGGCGACCGACAACTCGATGTCGAACCCGATTCTGATCCGCATGAAAAGCTCCGCGCGGCCTCCCGGTGCCGCAGCGGAATAATTTCATGACGGCCATCGGCACTCCATCCGACAGAGGCGAAGTCGGGTGTAGGAAAGCGTCCCGCGGCCGCCGGAACCGTGCGACGTAGGTCGCGTCCGACGCTAGGGGGCGGACTCGGCCGGTTCACTCCGCCACCGCCGATGCGTAAGGTACGTCCAAGAGGTGTCCTATGGCTGCGTTCAAAGATCTGATCGACCGCTTCGTTCGCTGGTTCTTCAATTCGTCGCCCACGGCGACGGCCATCGAACCTCAGCTTCAAGTCCCGATTCACCACACGCTTCTGCGCCACGGCTTCGTCGGTGGTGTGGGATTGGCCGCCATCGTCGTGCTCATGGTCTTCTACTCGGTGGTTGCCGGCGCCGTCGATCGCGCGGCGGAGCGGCGTGCCGCACCGCACACCGAAGCCTCCTTGTCGGGCCATCGATAATCGCCGCCAAACGCGCCGTGGCGCGCGGGCGGAGCCCCGATGAGCCGTCAGGAAGACTCGCTGGTCGTGTGCGAGCAATGTGGGAAGGCGCACCGGTGGCGACCGCTGGTACGCGGCATGATCGCGCGCTGCGTTCGCTGCGAAGCGGTGCTCGGCCGCGGTCACCGTCTGAAACTGACGACCATTCTTGCCCTGACGGTAGCCGCAGCGGTCGCTTTCCTGATCGGCATCAGCAGCGACGTGCTTTCGCTCAGCATGCGCGGCGTCTCCAAAGCGACGACCTTGCCGGGCGCGATCTCCGCCACCTGGAGCGAAGGTCAGGAGCTCGTCGCCGTCGCCGCCGCGATCACGGCGCTAATCGCTCCGGCCCTGTTTCTCGCCCTGCGCCTCTACGTGCTCGTGCCACTGGCCGCCGGTCGAGCACCGCGCGGCTTCGCCTTTTGCGTGCGGGTCCTGCACCACGCCGGGCGCTGGAACATGGTCGAGGTCTTCACCATCGGCGTCCTGCTCTCGCTGGTGCGTCTCGCCGGCCTTGCCGACGTGACGCCCGGTCCGGGCCTGTTCGCCCTCGGTGCGGTGACGCTGCTGTTCGCGGCCATCGAATCGGCTGGACTCAAGCATTTGTGGTGGCAGTTGCGATGAGTGCCGCTCCCGCGGCGGGCGACGAAGCGGACCAGCCGCGCTTTCTCGGCTGCGAGAGTTGCGGTCTTGTCTCGATCAACGCGCTGGCGGGTCAGGAGGCCGGAAATCGCGTCCAGCATTGCTCGCGATGCGGCCACGTATTGCCGGCACGAAAGCCGATGAGCGTGCAGCGGACCTGGGCTTGCGTTCTCGCTGCCGCCGTGCTGTACATACCCGCCAACGTCTTGCCCGTGATGACCACGGTTTCGGCGCTACAGCGCGAGGAGCACACGCTGCTCGGCGGCATTCTCGAGCTGTGGGTCGACGGGTCGTGGGCGCTGTCGATCATCGTCTTCATTGCCAGCATCGCCGTGCCGGTCCTGAAGATCAGTGTGCTCGCGCTGCTTGCCTGGTCGGTGCGGCACGCTCCCGGCTGGCGCCGTCTCGAGCGGGCCAGGCTGTTCCGACTCGTCGAAGCGATCGGCCATTGGTCGATGCTCGACGTCTACGTAGTCGTCCTGCTCGCGTCGACGATCCATTTCGGCCGGCTCGCCAACGTGAGTGCCGGGCCGGGGATCCTCTCGTTCGCCGCGGTGGTCGTGCTGACGTTGCTCGCGACTTATGCCTTCGATCCGAAACTCATCTGGGACGGGGCGGTGGCTGAGGCCGGCGTTGCCTCGACTCCAGGCCAGGCTGCGACGCCCGTGGACAGGGAGGCCGTGCATGCCGGACGAGCCGCCTGACCCGGCGCAGCCGCTGGCGCCCGCGGACCTGCCGCCGGCGGCTTCGCCTGCGCCGGCCGATGCGTCGCCGGCGAGCCCGGCCGATCTGCCGCAGCCGCGCATCGCCGAAGCGCGGCGCTGGAACGTCTCGCTGGTCTGGCTGTTGCCGGCGGTAGCCGTCGCGGTGGGTGCTTCGCTGCTGGTGCGCACCGTGTTCCTGGTCGGCCCGAAGATCGATATCGAGTTCGCGTCGGCCGATGGTGTCGAAGCCGGCAAGACCGATGTCCGCTACAAGGAAGTCGTCATCGGCAAGGTTCAGTCGGTCTCGCTGCGCGACGACCGTACGCGCGTCGTCGTCGGCGTCCAGCTCGACCGCTCGGCCGCCGGCATCGCCGTCGACGACACGACCTTCTGGGTGGTTCGTCCGCGCATCGGCGCCGGCGGCGTCACCGGGCTGGGGACGCTGTTTTCGGGCGCCTACATCGGCGCCGACGCCGGGATCTCGAAACGATCGCGCGGCGAGTTCAAGGGACTGGAGGCGCCGCCGTACGTGCTGCGTGGCGAGCCGGGATCGATCTTCGTCCTGCGCTCCGACGACCTCGGCTCGCTCGATGTCGGCTCGCCGGTCTTTCACCGGCGCTCTCGCGTCGGCCGGGTCGTCGGCTACACGCTCGATGCCGATCGCGACGAGCTTTCGGTCAGGATCTTCGTCGAGGCGCCGTACCAGAAGCTGGTCACCAAGGAGAGCCGGTTCTGGAACGCGAGCGGCATCGACCTGACCGTCAACGCGAGCGGCCTGACGCTCAACACCCAGACGCTGGCATCGGTGCTCGCCGGCGGCCTCGCATTCGAATCGCCGCCCAGCACAAGCAACCCGCAAGCGGCGCCGGAGAACTCGGTCTTCACGCTCTACAACGATCGGCGCGCCGCGCTCGCGCCGCCGGATGGGCCCCCGGTCCCGGTGCGAATGGTGTTCGATCAGTCGGTGCGCGGCCTGGCCGAAGGTGCCGCGGTCGACCTGCTCGGCATCGAGATCGGCCGCGTTCGTTCGATCGCACTGCAATACGACGCGGCGCGCAAGCGCTTTCCGGTCGAGGTGTTCGCCGAGATCTACCCCTATCGCCTCGGTGCGGTGCGCACGGCACTCCTGCGGACGGCTGGAACATCGGGCGCGGGCGACGCGGCGGTCCTGCAACAGCTCGTCGCCAACGGCGTACGCGCCCAACTGCGAACCGGCAACCTGCTCACGGGACAGCTCTACGTCGCGCTCGACTTCATCGGCAAGCAGCCGGCGCGAACCGCGATGAGCAGCGACGGCACCTTGACCTTGCCGACGGCCCCGGGAACCTTGAGCGAGATCCAGCCGCAGATCGCCGACATCGTCGAAAAGGTGAGCAAGATTCCGTTCGACGAGATCGGCAAGGACCTTCGTTCGACGCTGGCCGGAGCGAGTGCCGCGATCAACCGTCTGACGCCGGAAGCGCAGAAGGCGCTCGCCGAAGTGCAGAAGATCCTGACCAAGGCGCAAGCCTCGCTCGAGAGCCTGGATCGCAATGTCACCGACCTGAACGCTCCGGTGCAGCACAACCTCGAGCAGACCTTGCTCGAGCTGCAACGCACCTCGCGTTCGCTGCGCGTGCTGTCCGACTATTTGCAGCAGCATCCGGAATCGATCCTGCGCGGCAAGCCCGCCGATGCATCGATCCCGCAACGTTGAGCCGAGCGACACCAGCCCGATGCCACGATTCCATACTGTCCCGTATCTGCCGGTCGCCGCGCTGCTGGCGCTTGCTGCGTGCTCGGCCTCGGCGCCGCCGGTTCGACTTCATACGCTGATGCCCGCGGAGCCCGCGGCGCGGGACCTCGCGGCGAGCCGATCGCCGATCGCCATCGCGCTCGAGCCGATCCGCGTGCCGGCGCAGGTCGACCAGCCGCAATGGCTGGTTCGATTGGCCGACGAAAGCATGGCGGTGCTCGAGCAGGAGCGCTGGGCCAGTCCTTTGCCCGACGAATTGCGCCAGGCGTTGCTCGAAGAGCTCGCGGCACGTTACGGCGCATTCGAAAGCCGTGCTCCCGCAACGGGCAGCACGGCCATCCTGCGGATCGGCGTCGAGTTGCGTCGTTTTGACTCGATCCCCGGACACGAAGCGCGCATCGAGGCAGTCTGGACAATCTCCCTGGGCAGCGCTGCTCCTGCGCTGCGCTGCGAAGGCCTGTTGCGTGAATCGGCACCGGCCGGCATGCCGGCGCTTGCGGCAGCGCATCGGCGCGTCGTCGTGCGTCTTGCCGATGCGATCGGCGACAGCCTCGTCACGATCCGGGGTTCCGGCAACGCCGCATGCCCCGCGCTTGATCCGCGCTGAACCGCTCGGGGCGTGACTGCCTGAACCGCCCGGCGCTTGCCGGCTGAAAGCAGAACCGCACGGCGTCTTGCGACGGCCGGGCGGCTACCGACTGCCGATATTGACGTTCAATCGGCGAAAAAGCGGGCCAGCAACGGTTCGATCACGGCCGAACGGCGATCTCGTTCTTGACCATCTTCACGCCCTTGACCTTCATCGCGATGCTTTCGGCGGTGTTCTTCTCGACCGAACTTTTGGCGAATCCGGAGAGCATCACTTCGCCGTTGAGCGTCTGCACCTTGATGGCGGCGGCGTCGACGTTCTTGTCTTCCACCATGCGGGCCTTGATGGAAGTCGTAATCGCCGCATCGTCGACATACGCGCCGACCGTTTCCTGGCCGCGCGAGACGGCGCAGCCGGAAGTGATGACCAGTGCGGCAACGGCGACAAGGGTGGCGAGGGGGGTACGAAGGTTCATGTTGAGCTCCAGATGAAGTTTGGATCGAGTGGATCGAGTGGATCGAGTTATGAATCGAAGTGACAGTGCGAGCCAGGGCCTCACCGACGCAGGCCGAAAAAGTGTCTAGTCGGTGAGCCAGTCGCTCAACTCGTCGGCATGCTCCTGCTCCTGGCTGAGAATCTGCTCGAGCATGCGACGCGTGGTCGAATCCTTGTCGCCGATCAGGGTGATCATTTGCCCGTAGGCCTCGATCGCGACGCGCTCGGCAATGAGATTGGCGCGGATCATGGCCTGGAGCTCGGCCGAGTCGTCGTAGTCGGCGTGGCTGCGATCCATCAACGTCGACGGGGCGAAATCTGGTTCGCCGCCGAGCTGCACGATCCGTTCCGCGATCTGGTCGGCATGCGCCGTTTCCTCGTTCGCGTGGACCAGGAACTCGTTCGCGATCGCCGGCGAGGCCACACCCTTGGCGGTGAAGTAGTGGCGCTTGTAGCGAAGCGTGCAGACGATCTCGGTGGCGAGTGCGCCGTTGAGCAGCGCGATGATGTCCTCGCGCCACGGTCCGTAGCTGGGCGTGACGGCGCCCTTCTCGAGGCTGCGTTTGGCCGCTTCGAGCGCGGCTTCGTCTAGGCGAAGCCGCGAGTCGCCCTCGTGGAGCTTGCGAACCGCGCCGACAGACGGATTGTTCATGGTCTTCTCGGAGGCGTTCATTTGCCCGCCACCGCTTTGGCGCCCAGCAATGCGAACAGGAGCACAGCGACGAACAGGACGAGGAAGACGACGAAGAGGATCTTGGCGATCCCAGCCGCGCCCGCGGCGACCCCGGTAAAGCCGAAAACGCCGGCGACGAGCGCGATGATCGCGAAGATGATGGCCCACTTGAGCATGTAGCTTCTCCTTTGGCGGCCCGCTTCCCGGGTTCGGGTTGCGGACGATGCATGTCGATGTGCGGAACTCTAGGCACCAGGGCATGCACCGCCCATCGGAGCGGCGCGTGCACGGCTGTAGGACGGGGGCGGAGTCGGACGTCAGCCCGGCTGGGCTGCGAGCCGTCAGTCGATGTGGGCGAGGGGCATCGTCGCGTTTGCAGGCAGGGTTGCGTCGGCATCGAGCATGATCCGGTAGCAGGCATCGTTGTGCAGGTCAGACCATCGGATCGACTCGCCCTGCCGCAGTGCGATCGCGCCGAACGCGCCGCCCGGGTCGGCCACAGACGCGCTGCCGCTCCGCACGAACAACACGCGCAGCTTGCGGCCGCCGCGCGTGAGAACGATCTCGGCGTCGCTCCACGAGCCCGGCAGGCAGGGACGAAAGGCGATCTCGTCGCCGCGTTGCACCATGCCGAACATCGATTCGAGCGCGGCGCGGTGCATCCACCCGGCCGAGCCGGTGTACCAGCTCCAGCCGCCGCGGCCGACGTAGGGCGGCGCCGAGTACACATCGCCGGCCATCACGTAGGGCTCGATCGTGTAGACCGGGCCGCGGCCGGGATGCCGCGATCGATGGGCCGGGCTCAGGTAGCTGAAGTAGCGATAGGCCGCATCGCCGTCGCCGCGCTCGGCCTGGGCCATCAGAGCCCACACGCCGGCATGCGAATACTGGCCGCCGTTCTCGCGAACGCCGGGCGGATAGGCCTGGACGTAGCCCGCGCTCGGCTGGGCGAAGCGAAGCGGCGGATCGAGCAGCTTGATCAGGCCGGCCTCACGATCGACGAGGCGCGCATCGAGCGAGGCCATCGCCGTGCGCTGGAACGATTCGGGCGCGGCGTGCGAGAGCACGGCCCAGGCTTGGGCGATCAGGTCGATGCGGCATTCCTCATTGGCGCTGGTACCGAGCGGCGAGCCATCGTCGAAGAAGGCGCGGCGGTACCACTCGCCGTCCCAGCCGGCGCTTTGCAAGGCCTCCTGCCAGGCGCGGGCCGCATTGCGCCAGCTCGTGGCTCGGCCGGTGTCGCCGCGCGCCTCGGCGATGGGCGCGAACCGGCCGACGATGTCGACCAGGAACCAGGCCAGCCAGACCGATTCGCCGCGGCCCTCATGACCGACCCGGTTCATGCCGTCGTTCCAGTCGCCGGTGCCCATCAGCGGCAGGCCGTGCACGCCGGTCGTCAGGCTGTGATCGATGGCGCGCGCGCAATGCTCGTAGACGCTGGCCGATTCGCCGCTGATACCCGGTGCGTAGTAGGCGTCTTCGGCCCCGGCCGGTACGGCCATGCCTTCGAGAAAGGGAACGCGTTCGTCGAGCAGCGTCGTGTCGCCGGTGGTTTCGGCGTAGTGGAGTGCGGCATGCGGCAGCCAGAGCAGGTCGTCGGAAAAATGGGTTCGCACGCCGGCACCGGTCGGTGCGTGCCACCAGTGTTGAACGTCGCCTTCCGGGAACTGGCGTGAAGCTGAAAGGAGGAGTTGCTTCCTCAGCAGATCGGGGCGGGCCCAGGCGAGCGCCATCGAGTCCTGGAGCTGATCGCGGAAGCCGTAGGCGCCGCCGGCCTGATAGAAGCCGGCCTTGGCCCACAGCCGGCAGGCGACGGTCTGGTAGAGCAGCCAGCGGTTGACCATCGCGTCGAACAGCGGATCGGGCGTGCGCACGACCGTGGCTGCGAGCAATTCGTCCCAGTGGCCGCGGACGTCCTGCTTGCGTTTGAGCGGCGACACCAGCGCGGCGCTTGCCGCGAGGGCGAGTGCCGCTTCGGGGCTTGCTGCCCAACCGAGCAGGAACACACGATCGATCGCATCGCCGGCACGCAATGCGATACGCGTCGCGATGGCGGCGCAGGGGTCGAGTCCGCCACCGCTGGCCTGGCCGTACTGGTCGGGAACGATGAGACGGCCGCGTGCGTCGAACGATTCGCGTCGATCGCAGGTCCAGTCGGCAAGCTCTTCGGCGTCGCCCGCGAGGCCGAAGAAGGCGGTACCGCCGCCGAAGCCGCCGGAGCGGTCGCGCTGGGTGCAGAACAGCGTCGTCATGCGCCGTTCGGGATTGGCGGCGGCGCCTTCGGAGCGCGTCGTGACCGGGCTCTCGGGGTCCGCCGCGGCACGTTGACTCGCCACGTTCGTTAGGGTGGTGCCACGTTCGGCGCGATTCGCGCCGAGGATCCATTCGGCGATGCCGATGATGCGCAGGTTGAGCGTCTTGTGGCCGCGATTGAGGAGACGCAATCGCACCTGCTTGACCGACGCCTCGGGGTCGACGCACCACGACACGCTTACGTCGAGTGCGCCACGGCGATGGCTGACGACGCTGTAGCCCTGGCCGTGCGATACGCGGTACTCGGCCTGGTTGTCGCCGGCCGACGAAGGCGTCACGCTCCAGGCCTGCATGGTCTTGGTGTCCTGCAGCAGCAGCCATTCGCCGGGCGGATCGGCCACCGGGTCGTTCGACCACGGCGTCAGCATGTTGAGGCGGCTGTTCAGTGCCCAGCTGTAGCCACCACCGGCCTCGCTCAGTTGCGTGCCGAAGTCCGGATTGGCGAGCACGTTGACCCAGGGCCGCGCCGGCCGCATCAGCGCGGTGACATCGAAGCGGAATTCGCCGCTCGTCTGCGCGAATTCGCCGATCGGCGGCCTGGGCACAATCTCGGCGCCCATGTCGGCCGGCAGCGCCGCGGTCGAGACCGCTTGCCGTTCCTCGAGCGCGCTGTCGTGCTCGTCGACGAGCTCCTGCACGTGGTGTGCCAGTGGACGCCCGTCGGCGTTGAGACGGACCCGGGCCAAAGCGCGAAACGTCGACAACTCGTCGGCATGCAGCTCGGCGGACGCGAGGATGTGGAACCCGGTCTCCGCCGCGCAGGGCTGCGCATTGCAAGCGGCGACGTGCGCTTCTTTCAGCGACGCGATCTGGTGGTTCAGCGCCATCAGATAGGAGGCCGGCTCGTGGTTGATGATGACGAGGTCGCAGGCGATGCCGCCCCACGACCACAGTCGCAGCGCCTGGGCGAGCGAGCGCAGCAGGCCGAAGCCTTGCGCCACGCCGGCCGAGACCAGCACGATCGGCCGGTCGCCCGAGATGCCGAAGCGCCACAGCAGGCGCCGATCGCAGACCTCGCTCGACTCGGCGCGACGGGCATGGGGCCGGGTCAGGGTCAGGGCGAGCAAGGTCGTCAGGGTCTGGATCGCGGCGAAGGTCTCGGTGCCGATCCGCATTTCGCGCAGGCGAATTCCTGCGAGCGTGGCCGACATCATCGAGGCGCGTTCGATGTTGCCGGCTTGCCGGTACTTGTCGATGACGGCGCGCAGCGTCGCGCGATTGTCGGTGGCTGCCGTGCAGAACGTCACCCTCGCTTTCGCGCCCGGCGCGATCTGCAGGCGCACCGCGAACGCCGCGACCGGGTCGAGTCCGGTGTCGAGCGGCGCGCTCTCGCCGCCTTCGGGCGCGGCCGGCGGATCGTCGAAGGCCGCCAGCGGATGACTGGCGCCGCGGTTGCGGCCGAGCCAGCGCTGCCGGTCGACCTGGATCCGCAACGAGGCGAGCGGCGGCTCGGCCTCGGCGATGAAATGTGCGGCGAGCACGCCTTTGTCCTGGGCCAGTCGAGGCTTTCGCTCGAACACCAATGCCCGGTGCCCGGCCTGCCACTCGGCGCCGATGAAGAGGTTCTGGAACGCCGGGTGCGCTTCGTCGGCGCGCGCGTCGGCGAGCGTCACCTCGAACGAGGAAATCAGCTCGAGGTCGAGTGGCCGGTCACCTTTGTTGCGCAGGTCGATGCGCCGGAATTCGATGTCGTCTTCGGGGCTGACCCAGACCGTCGTTTCGGCGTCGACCTCGGCCCAGGTCGCACCGAACCAGGCGCGGTCGGCGTGGAAGCTGCTGTGGTAGTGGGCCGAGCGGTCGGGCGCCGGATGCTGGGTCAGTGAGACGGCGCGCGGCTGCCGGTCCCAGCGCAGATGGAAGAAGGTGCCATAGCCGTCGCGGAGGGCATCGTCGCGCGAACGCGAGACCGTGTTCGCGCCCCAGCGGCTGGTGCCGGCGCCGTTGGCGCGCAGGGTGACCGCGTATCGCCCGTTCGACAGCAGGTGGGTCGGCTCGATCGCCGCCATGCCGGGCAGGATGTCGCGCAGCACGCCCGGGCCGCGCTTTTGCAGCGAGCTTGGCGCCGGGCTGGCCGGCGCTTCGTGCAGCATCGAGACCTCGCGCGGCGCACGCTCGTGAAGCAAGGAGGCGACCGCCTCGATGCGCGGGTCGCCCATGCCCCAGCGGCGCGGCGCGCGATCGAGCAACACGTTGGCCAGGGCGACGATGCTCATCCCCTGGTGATGTGCCATGAAGGTCTGGACCCGGGTGACGCCCTCGGTGCCCGATTGCCGCGCCGGCGTGTAGTCGAGCGCTTCGATGAAGCCGTAGCGCCCGCGCGCCCGCGCCTGCTCGAGGCGACGCAGATTCGACGTGGCGCCGTGCGGTGCGACCTGCGCCGCCAGTGCGGTCGCGTACGGCGCGATCACCAGCTCGTCAGGCGGCGTGCGGCGCAGCGCGAGGTCGGGAACGCCTTGCGGCGCGTACTGGTAGGCGAGGGTGTGGTCGCTGCCCGCGTAGGCCGACTCGGACATGCCCCAGGGCACGTGGTGCCGGCGCGCGAACGCGATCTGCTCGATCACCGCGGCCTTGGCCGCGGAGTGCAGAACGCTGCCATGCGGCTCGTCGAGCACCAGCGTCGGCATCAGGTACTCGAACATCGAGCCCGACCACGAACGCAGGCCGGCCAGGTCGCCGACCGCGAAGAACGGCCGGCCGAGGGCGGCCCAGTGCGCGGCGGGGACGTCGCCTTTGGCGATCGCCCACAGGCTGGTCGCGCGCGCTTCGGAAGCGAGCAGGTCGTAGAAGCCGGCGTCGAGCTG
>JAYSMB010000069.1:0-4241 GCA_043725065.1 Burkholderiales bacterium | reverse complement strand
GCCGCAGCGCACGCTCAAGGAGCGCGGCTACGCCGGCATGTACTACCAGACGCACGGCGTCGCCAACAACGACTTCCTGCGCGTCGGCGGCAAGGACGTTGAAGGCACCTATCTGCCTTCGGGCCCGGTGCTTATCGCGGCGCAATTGCCGCCCAACTATCCGGTCAAGCCGAGCGCGATGGACTACGTGAACAAGTATGAAGCCGCCTACGGCAAGGGCTCGGTCTCGTCATTCGGCGCGCACGCCTGGGACGCCGGTCGGTTGATGACGTTCGCGGCCGCCAAGGCCTTGAAAAAGGCCCAACCGGGAACGCCCGAGTTCCGCGCCGCGTTGCGCGACGCGCTCGAGGCGACCAGCGAGGTCGAAGGTGCGCACGGCATCTTCAACATGTCGCCCACCGATCACCTCGGCCTCGACCAGCGCGCCCGCGTGATGGTCAAGATCGAGAACGGCGCCTGGAAATACCAACCCTGACGATAGGGTGCCCCCACGCTCACTTCGTTCGCTGCCCCCGAGGGGGCGGCGGCGCCCTTGGGGCGGCCCGGCGGGCGGCGCGTCCCGACTTAGGAACATCGTATGAACATTCTTCAGAGTCTGATCGCCGATCGCTGGGTCGGTTCTCGTGCCGGCGCCGTGCTTTCGAGCGCGATCGACGGCTCGACCATTCACCACGCGCACGCCGACGCGATCGATTTCGGCGAGGCGCTGAGCCACGCGCGCAACGCCGGCGTTCCGGCCCTGATGGCGATGGATTTCCAGCAGCGCGCGGCGCGCCTCAAGGCGCTGGCGGCTTACCTCAACGAGCGCAAGGAAGAGCTGTACACGATCTCGCGCCACACCGGCGCGACACGCAACGACAGCTGGGTCGACATCGAAGGCGGCACCGGCACGCTCTACGCCTATGCCTCGATGGGCGGCAACGAATTGCCGTCGGGCAATGTCGTCCACGAAGGGCCCGCCGTTTCGATCGGCAAGAAGGGCCACTTCGCCGGCACCCACATCCTGGTGCCGCGCGGCGGCGTCGCGGTGCACATCAATGCTTTCAACTTCCCGGTCTGGGGCCTGCTAGAAAAATTCGCGCCGACCTTCCTGGCCGGCATGCCTTGCATCGCCAAGCCGGCGACGGCGACGAGCTACCTGACCGAAGCGATGGTGCGGATGATGGTCGAGTCGGGCCTGTTGCCCGCCGGCAGCCTGCAACTCGTCATCGGCGGCACCGGTGATCTGCTCGACCGGCTCGACGGCCAGGACGTGGTCACCTTCACCGGCTCGGCCGACACCGCGTTGAAGCTGCGCGGCAATGCCAACCTGCTCGCGAAGTCGATTCCCTTCAACGCCGAGGCCGACTCGCTCAACGCTGCGATCCTCGGCCCCGACGTCCAACCCGGTGACGAGGAGTTCGATCTCTTCGTCAAGGAAGTCGTTCGCGAGATGACGGCCAAGGCCGGCCAGAAGTGCACGGCGATCCGCCGCGCCATCGTGCCGCGCCAGCACCTCGACGCGCTCGCTTCGAAGATGCGCGATCGCCTGGACCGCGTGATCTTCGGCGATCCGGCCGTCGAAGGTGTGAAGATGGGCGCACTCGCCTCGCGGGCGCAGCAGAAAGACGTGGCCGAGCGAGTCGAGTTGCTCTCGCGCGGCAACGAAGTCGTGTTCGGTCAAAGCGAAGCGTTCGCTCCTCTGGGAGAGGGCGCGATCAACGGCTCGTTCTTTTCGCCGACCTTGCTGCTTTGCCGCGATGGAATGGCCAACGACGCGGTCCACGACGTCGAAGCCTTCGGCCCGGTCAGCACACTCATGCCGTATGGCGATTTCGACGAAGCGCTGGCGCTTGCCGCGCGCGGACGGGGCAGCCTGGTCGCCACGCTGGTGACGCGCGATCCGAAAATCGCTGCGAAAGCGATTCCACAGATGGCGGCCTGGCACGGTCGCCTGCTCATCCTCGACCGCGAGGCCGCAGCCGAATCGACCGGCCACGGTTCGCCCTTGCCGATGCTCAAACACGGCGGTCCCGGCCGCGCCGGCGGCGGCGAAGAGCTCGGCGGCATTCGCGCCGTCAAGCACTACCTTCAGCGCGCCGCGGTGCAAGGCTCGCCCACCATGCTGACGGCCGTGACCGGCGAGTACGTTCGCGGCGCGGCGCTGACCGAAGGCGACCCGCATCCGTTTCGCAAGCACTTCGAGGAACTCGCCGTCGGCGACTCGCTGCTCACGCATCGGCGCACGGTGAGCGAAGCCGACATCGTCGCCTTCGGCGGTGTCTCGGGCGATTTTTTCTACATGCACTTCGACGCGATCGCGGCCAAGGAATCGGCATTCGGCCAGCGCATCGCGCACGGCTACTTCGTTCTTTCGGCAGCGGCGGGACTGTTCGTCTCGCCGTCGCCCGGCCCGGTACTGGCCAACTACGGGCTCGACACGCTGCGCTTCGTCAAGCCGGTGGCGATCGGCGACACGATCCGCGCGCGCTTGACCTGCAAGCGCAAGATCGATCGCGACAAGAAGGATGCCCAGGGCAAGGGCCAGGGCGTCGTCGCCTGGGACGTAGCGGTCACCAACCAGGCCGACGAGCTTGTGGCGAGCTACGACATCCTGACGCTGGTGGCCAAGCGCGCGGCCTGAAAGCGACGTAGATCGATTCGGCGGCGCCGCGAGATCCCGTGGCGCCGCCGGGGAAAACCCCTTCGGGCCGGGCAGGGCGCGCTTCTAGAATCGGCCCGCAACGCTCCAGGAACATCGATGGCCCAGCCCCGTCGCGCCGGCGCACCGAAGAAGCCCGCCGCCACAAGCTCCGGGTTGCGCATCCTCAAGAAGTATCCGAACCGCCGCCTCTACGACACCGAGGTGTCGAGCTACATCACGCTCACCGAAGTGAAGGCGATGGTGCTGCGGAGCATCGACTTCGAGGTGCGCGACGCCAAGACCGGCGACGACCTCACGCGCAGCATCCTGCTCCAGATCATCCTCGAGGAAGAGACCGGTGGCGTGCCGATCTTCTCGACCTCGATGCTGTCGCAGATCATCCGCTTCTACGGCCACGCGATGCAGGGCATGATGGGGACGTATCTCGAATCGAACCTGCAGACCTTCACCGATATCCAGGGCCGGCTCGCCGAGCAGTCGAAAGGGCTGGTCGATCCGAAGCTGCCGACTCCCGAGTTGTGGTCGCAGTTCCTGAGCGGCCAGGCGCCGATGGTGCAGGGCCTGATGGGCAACTACATGGAGCAGTCGCGCCAGGCCTTCCTGCAGATGCAGGAACAGGTGGCCAAGCAGACTGCGACGCTGTTCCCCGGTTTGCCGGCCGTCAAGGCGCCCGCCAAGCGTTGAAGGGCTCGCGCCGACGGCGCTGGCGGCGATCGGCGAAAATCAGCCGATGATCGACGACACGCTAGTTCGCCCGCCCGCCGCCATCGCGTCGACCGCCGCCCCGAAGATCGGCTTCGTGTCGCTCGGTTGCCCGAAGGCGCTGACCGATTCCGAGTTGATCCTGACACGCCTCTCGGCCGAGGGCTACGCGACCTCGAAGACCTTTGCCGGCGCCGATCTGGTCATCGTCAACACCTGCGGCTTCATCGACGACGCCGTTCGGGAAAGCCTGGCGACGATCGGCGAGGCCCTGGCCGAGAACGGCAAGGTCGTCGTCACCGGTTGCCTCGGCGCGAAGGCCGGTACCGACGGCGGCAACTTCGTGCGGCGGATGCACCCTAGCGTGCTCGCGGTCACCGGCCCGCACGCGACCGAAGAGGTGATGGACGCGGTGCATCTGCACGTGCCCAAGCCGCACGATCCCTTCGTCGACCTCGTTCCTGCCGCGCGCTCTTCGATCGGCATCAAACTCACGCCGAAGCACTACGCCTATCTGAAGATCAGTGAGGGCTGCAATCACCGTTGCACCTTCTGCATCATCCCGAGCCTGCGTGGCGACCTCGTCTCGCGACCGGTCGGCGACGTGCTCTCGGAAGCCGCGGCGTTGTTCGAGTCGGGAGTCAAGGAGTTGCTCGTCATCAGCCAGGACACCAGCGCCTACGGCGTCGACGTGCGCTATCGCACCGGTTTCTGGAACGGCCGGCCGGTCAAGACGCAGCTGCTCGAGCTGTGCGAACGGCTGGCCGAGATTGCCGAGCCGCATGGCGCCTGGGTCCGCCTGCACTACGTTTATCCGTATCCGCACGTCGACGCCATCCTGCCGCTGATGGCAACGGGGCGGATCCTTCCCTACCTCGACGTGCCGTTCCAGCAT
>JAYSMB010000068.1:0-4798 GCA_043725065.1 Burkholderiales bacterium | reverse complement strand
ACCTCGCAGGGTGCGGCGGTGCTCGGCTTCAGTCGATCGCCGTGGTGGCTGCGTATCGCTTCGGCGCTGCCTCTCGTGGCGCTGGTCGGCGGCCTGGTGCTGATCCAGGACTGGCAAACGCGCTCGCAGATCTCGGTCGCCGCCGAAGTCGACGCCGCCCTGCTCGGCGACGATCTGCCGATCAATGCCTACCGCGACGCAGGCTTCGTCGAATACCTGAAAGCGCCGCCAGGCCAATGAGGCGTCCGGCCATGACGCACTGGCCGAAGCGAAGCGCCGTTTCCTTTGCCCTCGCCGCGTCCGCGCTGGCCGGCGCAGGCGCGGCCCTTGGCCAGGGCCTCGCGCAAGCGCCGGTGCCGCGCCCGCCAATCGCCACAACAGCGACGCGCGCGGAGGCCGGCGTTCGCTGGCAGGCCCTGACACCGGTACAGCGGCAGGCTCTCGGCCCACTCGAGCGGGAGTGGCCGGGCATCGCCGCGGCACGCAAGCAGAAATGGCTCGTCATCGCCGATCGCTACCCGACGCTGCCGGCGTCGGAACGTACCCGTATCACCGAACGCATGACCGAATGGGCTCGCCTCACGCCGGCCGAGCGAGGCGAGGCGCGGCTGCGCTATCAGGAGGCGCGGCAAGTCCCCGCGCCGGCACGGTCGGAGCGCTGGCAGGAGTATCAAAAGCTTCCCGACGACGCGAAGCAGCAGCTCGCGGCGCGAGCCGCCGGATCGGCGGCATCCGGCGCACGGTCGGAGCCTTCGCCGGGTGCGAAGCCCGCCTTCCCGGCGCGCGACGCGACGCAGGCGAAGGCGAATGTCGTCCCCAACCCCGCATTGGCGCAGCCGCCGCGCCAAGTCGCGCCGACGGTGGTCCAAGCGACGCCGGGCGCAACGACGCGCCTGATGACGCGGCCCGTGACGCCGCCGGCGCACCAGCAGTCGGGCATGCCGAAGATCGCGGCAACGCCTGAATTCGTGAATCGATCGACGCTTCTGCCGCGTCGCGGTCCGCAAGCGGCGGCCGTGGCGCCGGCGCCGCCGATACAGCCCATCGCAACGGCACCGGCGCATCCCATGGTGCAAGCCGTTCCGGCCCGCCCGGCCGAGCCGACTCCGCCGAGATGACGGCGGGCGGCGGCGCCGAGGCGCCGCAAGGCGCAGCTTCGATACGAGCGCCGTCGCTCGCGCGGCGCATGACCTGCTTCGTCTATGAAGCGCTGCTGCTGTTCGGCGTCGCCCTGATTCCGGCCATCATCGGCACCCTGGTCTTCGGCCGAACCGGGCCGAGCCATCCGATGCAAAGCGAAATCGCTCTGCGAGCCTTCGCGCTCTTGGTCTACGGGGTCTATTTCGTCGGCTTCTGGTCGGCGCGCGGCCAGACCCTGGCGATGCGGACGTGGCATATCCGGGTCGTCGACGCATCCGGCGAACGCATCACGAAGGCGCGGGCATTGGCGCGCTACGCCGCCGGCTGCATCGCCTGGTTCGTGCCGGCCGCGCTGATCGCATCGTTTGCGCATCTGCCGCCGTGGCCGACGCTCGGCGCGGTGGCGCTGGGAATCGTCGGCTATGCGCTGCTGGCGCTGACTGCACCGGGTGGCCAGTTCTGGCACGACATCGTGTGCGGCACGCGGCTGGTCGAGACGCGCGGCGAGAAGCTGCCGGTCTCGCGCTAGACCGCGTCTTCGTTGACCTCGCCGGTCCGGATCCGGACGACGCTTTCGATCGAGGTCACGAAGATCTTGCCGTCGCCGATCTTGCCGGTCTTGGCGGCCTTGATCACGGCCTCGATGCAACGCTCGGCATCGGCATCCTTGACCACGACTTCGACCTTCACTTTCGGCAGGAAGTCGACCACGTATTCGGCGCCACGGTAGAGTTCCGTATGGCCCTTCTGGCGACCGAAGCCCTTGACCTCGGTGACCGTCAGACCCGAGACGCCGATCTCGGCGAGCGCCTCGCGCACTTCCTCGAGCTTGAACGGCTTGACGATGGCAGTGATCTGTTTCATGGCCGAACTCCTGGTGCGCGTGACAGTGGTCGAGTTTAGAGGCAAGCGACATTCCCGGCCGAGGCCGCGTCGAACATCCGCGCGTCGTGCGCCGTTTCAGGGCAGGCTCTAACATGCGCCGCTTGAAAAAGTCTCGCCCCGAGCCCGCTGCCGACGCGACCCGCGCCGCCGAAGCGGGCGAATCGGTCCTTCGCATCTGCCACGATCCCGCCGAGATCGACGCCGCAAGCTGGAACGCGCTCGTCGCCGCGCAGCCGAGCGCCACGCCCTTCGTCTCGATCGAATATCTGCGCGCGCTGCACGCATCGGCGAGCGCCGTGACCGAGACCGGCTGGTCGCCGCACTTCCTGCTGCTCGAGCAGGACGGCGAGCTTTGCGCCGCCTGCCCGCTCTATCTCAAGGACCACTCCTACGGCGAATACGTCTTCGACTGGGCCTGGGCCGACGCCTACCAGCGCCACGGCCTCGACTACTACCCGAAACTCACCGGCGCGATCCCGTTCACGCCGGTGCCGGGCCCGCGCCTGCTCGCGCGGACCGACGAACATCGCTTGCTCCTGTTGCGCGGCATCGAGCAACTGGCGCGCTCGGCGGGGCTGTCCTCAGCCCATCTTCTTTTTCTCGACGAGGCCGACCAGACGGCCGCGCGCGAAGCCGGCTGGTCGATGCGGAGCACGGTCCAATTCCACTGGCACAACCGCGAGCCGGAGCCGTACACCGACTTCGCGGACTTTCTCGCCAGCCTGCAGCGCGAGAAGCGCAAGAAGATCCAGCAGGAGCGGCGCCGCGTCGCCGAGGCGGGTGTCACCTTCACGACGGCCGCAGGCCATGACATCGGCGCCGCGGACTGGAATTTCTTTTACCGCTGCTACGCCCTCACCTACCGAGCCCACCACTCGACGCCTTACCTCACGCGCGACTTCTTCGCCCGCGCCGCGGCCGCGATGGCCGACAACTGGCTGCTCTTCACCGCCTGGCGGGGCGGCCAAAGGATCGCCTGCTCGCTGATCGTCATCGACCCACAACGCAAGGCCGCCTTTGGCCGCTACTGGGGTGCGACCGAACACGTCAACTGCCTGCACTTCGACGCCTGCTACTACACGCCGCTGGCCTGGTGCATTGCCAATGGCTATGAACGCTTCGAAGGCGGCGCCCAAGGCGAGCACAAGATGGCGCGCGGCCTGCTGCCGGTCGAGACGCGCTCGGCGCACTGGCTCGCCCATCCGCAGTTCGCCCGGGCCATCGACGATTTCCTCGAGCGTGAAGGCGCCGGTGTCGCGCTCTACCTGAATGAATTGAACGACCGGTTGCCATTCAAGACGTCGGCAACGAATTCGTAACGACTAGGGCGTCCTGGCGAGCTTGCGTGCGTACGCCGCGATACCGGCGCGGATTTCCTCGCGCGCCGCTTCCGGACCGTCCCAGCCGTTTGTCTTGACCCACTTGCCGGGCTCCAGGTCCTTGTAGTGCTCGAAGAAGTGCTGGATCTGCTTCAGACGCAACTCGTTCATGTCCTCGGGCTTTTGCCAGTGACGGTAGATTGGGAGGATCTTGTCGATCGGCACGGCCAACAGTTTGGCGTCGCCGCCGGCTTCGTCTTCCATCTTCAGCACGCCGATCGGCCGGCAGGTGACGACCACGCTGGGCGCGAGCGGAAACGGCGTGATCACCAGCACATCGACCGGATCACCATCGTCGGAGAGCGTCCGCGGCACGTAGCCGTAGTTGCACGGGTAGTGCATCGCCGTGCTCATGAAGCGGTCGACGAACATCGCGCCGCTGTCCTTGTCGACCTCGTACTTGATCGGGTCGGCATTCATCGGGATCTCGATGATGACGTTGAACTCGTCGGGCGCGCGGGCGCCGGGGGTGACGTTGTGAAGGCTCATTGCTGACCGCCTGGCTTTGGGACAGTCGGATGGTAAGCCGGTCGCCCGCACCCCGACACGGGCGGGACCGACCCTCGGTCGGCCGCTGTCCTTCATCCCTTAAGATTCGACGGTTTGCCCCGGCGTGTGCGTATTCGCACCGGGGCGGCCTCGAATACAACGAATCGACGCACACGAAAGAGGAAGGACTTGTCTTGATCACCACCACGACGGCGCTCTATATCGCCCTGGCCTGCGGCTTGGCCGCGGTCATCTACGGCTTCGTTCAGCGAAGCTGGATCCTCGCCCAGAGCGCGGGCAACGCACGCATGCAGGAGATCGCCGCTGCGATCCAGCAAGGCGCGGCCGCGTATCTGGCGCGCCAGTACAAGTGGATTGCGACGGTCGGCATCGTGCTGGCCATCCTGATCTCCTTCTTTCTCGACAAGACGACCGCGGCCGGCTTCGTGCTCGGTGCGGTGCTGTCGGGCGCCTGCGGCTTCATCGGCATGAACATCTCGGTGCGCGCCAATGTGCGCACCGCGCAGGCCGCCACGCTCGGCATCGGCCCGGCGCTGGACGTCGCGTTCAAGGGCGGCGCGATCACCGGCATGCTCGTCGTCGGTCTCGGCCTGATCGGCGTCGGTGCGTTCTTCTGGTACGTGAGCGGCGGCGGCGCGAAGGTCGACCCCGAATCGCTGAAGCCGCTGCTCGGCTTCGCCTTCGGCGCATCGCTGATCTCGATCTTCGCCCGGCTCGGCGGCGGCATATTCACCAAGGGCGCCGACGTCGGCGCCGACCTTGTCGGCAAGGTCGAGGCCGGCATTCCGGAAGACGACCCGCGCAACCCGGCGGTGATCGCCGACAACGTCGGCGACAACGTCGGCGACTGCGCCGGCATGGCCGCCGACCTGTTCGAGACCTAC
>JAYSMB010000067.1:0-7527 GCA_043725065.1 Burkholderiales bacterium | reverse complement strand
CCGCCGCCGACCCGGCGCAACTCCACCAGCATGACATCGAGGGCTTCGGCCCGGACGTCGGTGACCTCGAGCACGTGAGGGCTCACGCCGCCATCGGCGTCGCCGCGCCCCGCTCCTCGGCGATCTTCTGGTTGAGTGTCCGGCGAAAGTGCGACAACGGCGCATCGGCAGCGATGGCCAGCAGCCTAGTATCCGGCTCGCGGTCGAACAGCTTTTGCTGCGCCTCGATGATCGCCTTGTCTTCCATGAAGCCTTCGCGCAGGCTGTTGCACAGCGACAGTGCGATGTTCGGATCGCCGAGGTCGAAGTTGTGCAGGTAGTTCCAGAAGAAGTGGGTGGTGCGCCGCGTCTCCGGCGTCATGAACTGGCAGTTGCGGTATTGCCGAGCGTTGCCGATGTTGCCCTTCTCGGCGCCTGTCCCGGCAGGCGCGAACATCGACTCGAGAAAGAAGATGCCGGGAACGTGCATGTGGCCGATATTGCGACGATCGACCTTGGCCGTCTTGTCGGCGATCACCTTCTTGTGAAAGGGCGGCGAGTCGCTGTCCATGTGCCAGCGCTCGACCCGAAAGCCGTTGGCCAGCCGCTCGAGGTTGAGCGGCTTGGTCTGGTAGGCATACTCCTCCGAGCCACCGAGCGTCTTCGTGTGCACGAAGGCGAGGTGGGCGAAGTCGCTCAGGTTGTCGACGATGAGCAGCCAGTTGGCCTCGTAGTACATGTACGCCGGCATGCCCTGCCAGGCCGGATCGTGCAGCGGCTCGTAGTCGATGATGAGTGCCGGGTCGGCCTTGGCCGGCTCGCCCATCCAGATCCAGACCAGATGGTCGCGTTCGACCACCGGAAAGCTGCGCACGCCGAGCTTGGGCGGAATCACTTCCTGGCCGGGGATCTGGATGCACCTGCCCGAGGGCTCGAACTTCATGCCGTGGTACATGCAGCGGATGCAGTCGCCCTCGATGCGGCCCATCGACAGCGGCGCGCCGCGGTGACAGCAGCGGTCCTCCAGCGCCACGACCTTACCGCTCTCGCCTTTGTAGATGACGACCGGCTTCTCGAGGATCGTGCGGGCGAGCTTGGTAGCGTCGATCAGTTCGTGGTCCCACGCCGCCACATACCAGCAGTTCTTGAGAAAGATGCCATCGTCGCTTGCAGCCATCGTCGTCTCCTTTGACGCGACCAGCTTATCGACACCCGCCAGCGCAGTAAATGACGCAGTGGCGAACAGTCTGTTCGGATCGCTGGACAATCGGCGCCATGAACTGGGACGACTACGACGTCTTTTGCCACGTCATCGAGCAGGCCGGATTTTCCGCGGCGGCGCGCGCAATGGACCGCCCCAAGTCGACCGTCAGCGCCGCGATCGCGCGGCTCGAAGAGGAACTCGGCGTCCGACTTCTGGAGCGGACGACGCGCCAGGTGCGAGCCACGGATGCCGGCGCCGCGCTCTACCGCGGCGTCGGGTCGCTGTTCGCCGGCTTGCGCGAAGCTCGCGCCGATGCGCTAGCGCAAGGCGAGACGATCGCCGGCACCTTGCGCATTGCCGCTCCGTACGAGTTCGGCGCGCATCACCTCGGCCCGGTCGCGTGCGAGCTGATGGAGCGCTACCCGCGCCTCAAGGTGCGGATCGACGTCGAACACGAGGCCATCAATCCGCTCGAGCGCCGCTACGACATCGCCTTCGCCATGCTCGAAAGCGTGCTGCCCGGCTCGAGCCTCGTCCAGCGGCGCATGTTCTCGCTGGAACGCGGGGTCTATGCCGCGCCGGCGCTGCTCAAGCGCCAGAGCGCGCCGAAGACGCCGCAAGCGCTCGCGGAATTGCCCCTGCTCTGCGGCGCTGCCGACACGCGATGGACCTTCACCGGCCCCGATGGATCGAGCGAGAGCATCGCCGTGCCGGCGCCCCGCCTGCATAGCGGCAACGCCGACGTGCGCCTGCAGGCGGCGATCGCCGGGCTCGGCGTCGCGCGCATCACGGCGACCTTTTGCGAGGAGGCGGTGCAAGCGGGTCGCTTGTGCCGACTTCTCCCCGGCTTCGCATGTGCGCCGCTGCGTGTGTATGCGTTGCTGCCGGCCAAGCGGCTCATGCCGGCCAAGGTGCGCATGTTTCTCGACGCGCTCGGCCGGCAGGCGGGCGTTGCCGCCTGAGCGGGCTCAGTTCTGCAGCTTCCAGCGGCCGTCGACGATGCGCACCATCACCTGCGAGCGCTCGTCGGCGCCATTGTGATTGGTCGAGCTCATCGTGTAGATCGCTTCCGGCGTGACGACGCCCTTCATGGACTCGAGCCCGTCGCGCAGCGCGGCACGAAACTCGGGCGTGCCGGGCTTGCCCTTCTTCAACGCTTGCGGCACCGCGGCTTCGAGCCACATCGCCGCGGTCCACGCCGAAGCCGCGAACAGGGAGCGCGAGCCGGCGCCATATGCCGACTCGTAGCGCTTGACGAACTCCATCGCTGGCGCCTTCAGCGGTGAGGAGTCGGGCAGTTGCTCGGCAACGAGCACCGGTCCGACGGTCATGTAACCGCCCTCGAGATCCTTGCCGCCAATGCGCAGGAAATCGTTGTTCGCCACCCCTTGCGTCTGGTACACGGGCCCCTTGAAGCCGCGCCGCGCCAGCTCGATCTGCGGCAACGCTCCGGGCGTGCCGGAGCTCATGATGTAGACGGCATCGGGCTGGGCCGCGAGCAGACGCAGTGTCTGCGCCGTCACCGACGTATCGTTCTGGTTGTAGCGTTCGACCGTCACGACCGAAATACCTTTGCCGGGTGCGAGCCGCTCCAAGGTCTTCGTGTAGCCCTCGCCGAAGCTCGTCGCCAGGGCGACGACACCCACCTTCTTGACGCCGTGCGCCACCATGTGCTCGAGCACGAGACTGACGGCGATCGATTCAGGAGGGGCCATCCGGAAGGCCCAGCGCCGCAGGCCGTCGGGCGGATCGATGATGGCGCCGCCGCCGGCAAGCGAGATCATCGGCGTGTTGCCGCGGCCGATGATGTCGAGCGCCGAAAGCGACGTGGGCGTCAGCGATGGACCGATCACGACGTCGACGTTGTTCTCCCCCACCAGCCGGTTCGCGCTCTTGGCGGCAGCCGTCGTATCGGACTCGTCGTTGAGGACCGTGATGCGCAGCTTCTCGCCGGCGATTTCCGCCGGCCACAACTTGACGCTGTTCTGCTCCGGGATGCCCAAAGACGCGCCCGGGCCAGTCGTGGAGAGGATCACTCCGACGTTGATATCGGCATGAGCGGCCAGGCTCAAGACCGTCATCGCCAGCGCGATCGCATGCTTGTGGATCGATTTCACTTTGTCTCCTGTCGTGGTTGTATGTTCCTGCTTCGAGCGGCGGCCGCTCGGTCAGGCGCCGCCGGCGAGCTCCGCGGCGTCCAGACGGCAGCGGCGCAGCACGCTGTCGAAAAGCATCCTTTCGAGGGATTCCTTCGGCTCGAACGCCTCGGCATCGGCGGCGCAGGCGGATCGCACCGCATCGGTGAGCGTCAGATTGGCGCCTCTCAGGCTGTCGGCGGCGAGTTGGACTTCGCAAGCGCGCTGCAGCGTCCACATCCAGCGAAAGGCGTTGAAGACGCTTGTGCCGCAGACGAGCATGCCGTGGTTGCGCAGGATCAACACGCGTTTGCCGGCCAGGCTGGCGACAAGGCGTGGGCCTTCCTCGTCATGCACCGTGATGCCCTCGAAGGCGTGATACGCGACCTCATCGAACAGCTCGGCGCCGTAGAAATCGTCGTGCTCCAGGCCACCCGCCTTGCAGGCGACGGCCATGCCGGCAGTCGTGTGCGTGTGCATGACGCAATGCGCGTCCGCGCGCGCCGCGTGGACCGCGCTGTGGATGATGAAGCCCGCTCGGTTGACGTGATGCGGCGTCGCTTCCAGTGGAGCACCGTCGTGGCCGATCCTGACCAGATTCGCCGCGGTCACCTCTTCGTAGTTGAGGCCGAAGGGGTTGATCAGGTACGAAGGCTTGTCGCCGGGTACGCGCAGCGTGATGTGGTTGAAGATGAGTTCGGTCCAACCGAGCCGGTCGAATACGCGATAGCAGGCCGCCAGCTCTATGCGAAGCCTCCATTCGAGGCCGCCCATGCCCGGTGGGCGCCGAGTCTCGGCCTGGGCGAGGAGGTCTGGCTGGGTGGAATTCATCGTTCGCTAGGATTTGGCTGGAAGCCGTGACCCGAACTCACTAATACATTAGCGATATTCTGACGGCTGCGCCGCGCGAGTCAAGCGCAGTCCCGCTACAGGCCCATAGGGAATCCACGTGCGTTCGAAGCCGCTACTACTTGTTCACCGAAGCCTTCCGCTTCTGCTTCTGCAGGCGCGCGAGCATGTCATGGGCCGCTTTCGGCCGATCCTGAACGCGCACGGAATCACGGAGCAGCAGTGGCGAATCGTGCGTGCGCTGCTGGACACCGGACCGATGGAGCCGCATCAGATCGGCGAGATCTGCCGCATTTCGAGTCCCAGCCTGGCCGGCATGCTGGCACGGATGGAGGAGCTCAAGCTGGTGTCGCGCAAGCGCCTGGCTCACGACCAGCGTCGAGTCATGGTCTCCCTCACCACGGGCAGCCGCGCGCTCGCCAAGCGCATGACGCCCCACATCGAGGAAGCCTACGCAGAAATGGAACGCATGCTCGGAGCGGAATTCGTCGAGCAGTGCTACGTCATGCTCGACAAGATCGGCGTTGCCCTCTCGGGTCACGCGGGCGGTTCCGTATAGCCTCGATGCCCGGACGAATCAAGCAGTGGCTCGGCGGTCGATCATGGTGAAGCCAGGGCTCTTCCCGGCCCGTCCCGACAAGCTCAGCGAAGCAAGACGTCGAGCCAGATACGCTGGGAAGGCGTGACCGCATCCGCGGAGGCGAGCACGGCACCCGCCAGCGCCGACCGGATCGCCGGCTCCGGCGTGACCGGTGGTTGCGCCAGCAAGTGATCGAGCAGCGCACGCGCTTTGAGCAGACTCCTGCCGTACAACTCGAAGATTCCTTCCACGCTGACGTGGCGTGCCGGATCATCCATCCAGCAGTCGTAGTCGGTGACGATGCCGATCGTCGCGTACGCCATCTGGGCTTCGCGCGCGAGGAAGACTTCCGGCACGTTGGTCATGCCCACCAGATGACACGCGGCCTGGCGCAGCAAATGGCTCTCGGCGCGCGTGCCCAGGCGCGGCCCTTCGACGCAGGCGTAGGTCAGGCCGCGGTGCAGCGTCATGCCCAGCGCTTGCGCAGACGCGGACGCGGCGTCGACCAGCGCCGCGCTCACCGGGTTGGCGGTCGAGACATGCGCCGCCACGCCGCCGCCGAAGAAGGTGCTTGCGCGGCCGCCGCGCGTCCAGTCGACGTATTGCTCGGGCATCGCAAGATCGCCCGGAGCAATGTACTCGGCCAGGCTGCCCACGGCCGAGACGCCGAGCACCAGGGTCGCGCCGGCACGCTTGAGCGCGAAGATGTTGGCGCGGTAGTTCACTTCGTGCGGCAGCAGCCGGTGGCCGGCACCGTGGCGCGCCAGGAACAGAACCGGCGAGCCGCCGCCGACGCGACCGCGCAGCACCGGGCCCGAGGGCGTGCCGAACGGCGTGTCGGCGTCGATCCGCTCCAGCGGTTCCATCCCGGCCAGGTCGTACAGGCCGGTGCCGCCGATGATCGCAAGCATGCGGGTCAATCCTCCGCGGTCACTTGACCACGGCCTCGGACAAGCCGGCCAGCGCCTTGCCGATCGCCTGCGCCGCGGGGCATGCCGCGACGCCGTGCCGGCTTGCCACCCAGGCAGGATCGTCATAGGCGAGCCAGACCTGCCCCTGCGCGTCTTCCCAGACCAGCGCTTTCAGGGGCAGGTCGATGCCCACCGACTGCGCGCACTCCATGAACGGCGTGCCGCCTTGCGGATTGCCGAAGATCAGCACTTCGGTCGGTCGAAGCGTCTTGCCGATGCGAGCGGCGCCGGCCGCGTGGTCGATGCGGGCGAACACCATCAGACCGCCTTGCTTGGCGGCCTCCTCGAAGCGGTTCATCGTTTCCTTGGCCGGATACGGACTCTTCAGGGCGATCAGGCCATCGGCGGCTGACGCCGACGCCGCGCTGATGAGCGCGGCTAGGCCGAGTGCGAGCGACGGCAACCAGCGGGCAATGACTTTCATTCGGGTTCTCCTGAAAGGGGGGTCGGATGGTTCGTCGTGAATGACGGGGCGGCGATAGCAAAGCGCCGGACGAAGGCGCGGTCGATCCGGTCTTTCCAGCGCCAGAGCCAGCGCCCCTCGAGCGACCCGCCGCCCCACGACGCAATGGCCCGGCCGTCGGCGGTGGAGAGGAGCGCCAGGTAGCGGCGTTGCGGCGCATAGGCCAGCGGCGTGCCGGCGCCGAGCGCGGCACGCAGGTTTCGCGACAGGATCGGCCCCATGCGCACGGCGAACACGCCGGCCTTGGGCAGCGGCTGGGCCCACTCGGCGCAGTCACCCACCGCGTGCACCTGCGGATCGGAGCACGAACGCAAGCGCTCGTCGACTCGAATGAAGCCGCGATCGCTCACCGCAAGACCTGAGCCGCTCTGCCAAGGATGCGCTTCGGCGCCGGTGGCCCAGAGCACGATGTCGCTCGACCGGGCCACCGAGTCGTCGTAGTTGCGACCCGTCTGCACGACGACGCCGGCGGCTTCGAGCGCATTGTTCGCGGACCGGGCGGCCGCGGGCGCGAGGCCCGGCAAGAGCGTGGCGCTGGACGTGATCAGGGCACCTCGCACCCGCCGGCCGGGCCGCATCGACCGCAGGCGATTCAGTGTCGCCAGAAGCGACTCGACTCCCGCGGCGCCGCCGCCGACCGCGGTCACGTTCAGCGGCGTGTCGGAGGTCGCGATCCGCGGATCGACGAGCAGCGCCTCCCACGCGTGCCGTAGTTTGTCGAGCGGCCGCATCGACAGGATCCGCACGCGTTCGCCCGGCGGCGCCACCGGCGGAGTGAGCGTCGAACCGACGTTGAGCGACAGCACGTCGTAGTCGAGCGCGCTGCCGCCACGCAGCCGAACCTGCCTGCGCTTCGGGTCGAGCCCGATCATCTCGTCGACGAGGAACCTCGCCCCGGCGGCCTCGGCCAGCGCGGCGAAGTCGATGCTCATCTCGTCGCAACGGTAGGTGCCGGCGAGCCAGCCCGGCACCATGCCCGAGTACGGCGTCATCGCGTGGGGCGAGACGATCGTCACGTCGCAACCGGGCACCGGCCTGCCGATCCAGTCCTTCAGCACCTGGGCGTGGGCATGGCCGGCGCCGACCAGCAGCAGCCGCTTCATGGCAGCCACCCGGGCGGCAGGTGGACGAGGTCGTCGGCATCGTCGATGTCGGCGACCGGCGGCAGCTCGATGTGCGTCAGGCCGGCGGCGGCAAGCCGCTCCCGCGTTTGCGCCGTGACGGCCGGCGTGCTCCAGCGCATGTCGTTGAAGAGCGACGGCGCGGCACGACGCAGGCCGATCAGCGCATAGCCGCCG
Organism: Burkholderiales bacterium; assembly: GCA_043725065.1. Classification (GTDB taxonomy): domain Bacteria; phylum Pseudomonadota; class Gammaproteobacteria; order Burkholderiales; family Burkholderiaceae_C; genus Schlegelella_A. The sequence goes on along the minus strand of JAYSMB010000067.1, from coordinate 48 downwards.
TCGAATGCAGGGACGAGCACGGCATCGGCGTCGCTCAGGGCGCTCGCG
>JAYSMB010000066.1:0-3694 GCA_043725065.1 Burkholderiales bacterium | reverse complement strand
CCGGTCAGGCACTTGAAGAAGGTGCTCTTGCCGGCACCGTTCGGCCCGATCAGGCAACGCAGTTCGCGATCACGCAGCGAGAAGTTCACGTTGTTGACGGCCTGCACGCCGCCGAAGCGCATCGACAGGTCGCGCGTGTCGACGACGGTTTCGCTCACGCGCCTTCGCCCCTGTTGCCGCGCCGGCGCCGGGTGCTGCTTGTCTGGCGCTTGCTCACGCTTGCCCGTTCGCGGCGGGCGCGCCAGCGTGTCAGAGCCGGCAGCAGGCCGCTCGGCAGCAGCAGGACCACCAGCACGAGGATGAGCCCGAGCACCAGCGAGTTGTCGATCAGCGTCTGTTGTCCGAGCAGCAGCTTGAGGTAGCCGAGCACGATCGCGCCGATAATCGGGCCGGCCAGCGTACCGAGGCCGCCGACGATGGTCCAGATGATCACTTCGGCCGACTGGCCCAGGCTGAAGACGCCGGGCGTGACGATCTCGGCCCAGTTCGCGAACAGGCAGCCCGCCAGGCCGGCCATCGCCGCGCTGATGGTGAAGATCGCGGTCTTGTACAAAGGCGCGCTGTAGCCGAGCAGCTCGACCCGCGCTTCGTTCTCGCGAATGCCGATCAGCACGCGGCCGAAGTACGAGCCGAGGATCCAGCGGCAGAGCAGATAGCAGAGCATCAGCAGCACCGCGACGAGGTAATAGAAGGGCGTGCCGAAGATCGTGATGCTGGTGTCGCCCGGCACGTTCAGGATCGGAAACGCCGGGATGCCGTTGAAGCCGCCGAGCCGTGCCGAGCCGAGCCGATACGCATCGCCGGCGGTGGCGTTCATGAACTTGAACAGGATCAGCGTGACCACGAGTGTGATCACGCCCATGTAGACATCGCTGATGCGGCCGTAGAACATCATCGCCCCGATCACCGCCGCGAAGGCCGCGGGAACGATGATGGCGAGCAGCAACGGGCCCGTGCTCTCGCCGACGTTCGTCGAGGCGATCGCGTAGGTGTAGGCGCCGAGGCCGAAGTAGGCGGCGTGGCCGAAGCTGAGGATACCGGCGAAGCCCCACATCAGGCCGAGCGAAAGGGCGAACAGAGCCCAGATCAACAACAGCGTCGGCGTGTTCGTGCCGGTCACCGCCGGCAGCAGCAGAAGGATCAGCGATCCGACGATGAACCAGGCCCAGCGGATGCGTCCGACGCCGAAGTTGGGGCCGCCCGTCATGTCGAGTTCCTGAAGAATCGACCGGTGATTCCCTGCGGCATCAGCCGCAGCAGGATGATCGCCAGCGCGAGCATCGCGATCTCGCCGATCACCGGGGTCGAGCCGAAGGAGACGATCTGGTTGACGGTGCCGAGGATCATCGAGCTCGCCAGGGTGCCGGAGATGATCGCGGCGCCACCAGTGATCACCGTGATGAACGACTTGGCGATGTAGAGCGAGCCCGACGAAGGCAACAGGCCGGTGAGTGGCGCCATCACGCCGCCGGCCAGACCCGACAGCGCCGCGCCGGCGGTGAAGGTCCGCATGTAGATCTTCTGCGGGTTGTAGCCGAGCGACGAGGCGACGTCGGCGTTCTGCATCGCGCCACGGGCGATCAGGCCGACCCGGGTGTAGCGCAGCACCAGCCAGAGCACGAGCATCAGCAGCGTCGCGATGGCGATGATGAAGAGGTTGTAGCCGCCCATCTGGTAGGCGCCGACCTGATAGGCGCCGATGGGCGCCGTCACGCTGACGGCGGTGTTGCCGAAGATCAGCGTGACCAGCCCGACCATCAGCAGGCTCAAGCCCCAGGTCGCGAGCATCGTGTCGATCATGCGGCCGTAGAGGTGGCGGATGACGATGCGCTCGACCAGCAGGCCAAGGATGCCCACGACCAGCGGCGAGAGCACCAGCATCGAGAAGAAGATGTCGATGCCGGCGCGCGTCGCCGCGATCGTGACGTAGCCGCCGATCATCACGAACTCGCCGTGCGCGAGATTGATGACCCGCATCATCCCGAACACGACCGCCAGCCCCGCGCTGGTGAGCGCGAGGAAGGCGATCATGTAGAGGATCTCGAGAAAGACGACGGCGGCGTAGTCCACGATTCCGTGCGCTCAGGTCGAAGCTGTCGACCCTAGATGGTCACTTCGAACTGCTTGTTCTCGTTCGGGTTCTTTTCGAGATTGCAGGAGGCCGCCGTATCGCTCGGTTGCCGCTGCTTGAACGACTGCTTGATCGTCAGTTTCTGGTTCTTGACTTCCATCACCTTGATGTCGAGCGCCGCATGGTGGGTCTTCGGATCCATGGTCACGAGCCCGGCCGGGCCCTCGACGCCGATGCCCGACTCCAGCGCCTTGATCAGCTTTTCGCGGTCCAGCGAGCCGGCCTTCTTGACCGCCTCGGCCCAGAGCTTGATGCCCTGGTATTGCGAGACCGCGATCTCGTGGACGATCTTGGTGTCGCCGAAGCGCTTGGCCCAGCGCGCCAGAAAGTCCTTGTTCGCCGGCGTCGTCTCTTCCTGGCTGTAGTTGCCGGCGATGAGGATGCCGTCGCCTTCGGCCGGCGACAGTGCGAGGTGCTCGTTGCCGACGCCGAAGGTCGTCGAGAACAGCGGGATCTTCTTGTTCATTCCCGAGGCCGCCCACTGGCGGAAGAACGAGAGGTGCGCACCGCCGACCAGCGCGGCGCAGACCGAGTCGGGCTTGGCGGCCTGGATCTTGGCGATCGTCGAGCCGAAGTCGGCGATGTCGAGCGGGAAGAAGTCGGTCTGCAGGGTGCTGCCGCCGCGCAGCTTGACGTAATGCGCGACCCACTTCGCCGTGATCTGGCCGTAGTTGTAGTCGGCGGCGAGCACGTAGACCTTCTTGCCCCATTGCTTTTGCGCGATCTCGACGATCGGCTCGACCGCCTGCGCCGGCGTCGTGCCGGTGACGAAGCAGTTGCGGTCGCAGACGCCGCCTTCATAGAGCACGTTGTAGAAGTAGAGGACGTTGGCGCGCCTGAAGGTCTGGCGGATCGCCTCGCGCGAGGCCGAGGTGATGCCGCCGTGCACCACGTCGACCTTGTCGTCGCGCGCCAGTTGCTGCGCGTACTTTGTATAGAGCGCGATGTCGGACTGGGTGTCGTACTGGACGACCTGGATCTTGCGTCCGAGCAGGCCGCCGGCGGCGTTGATTTCCTCGGCGGCGAGCATCGTCGCCAGCACCATCGGCTTGCCGTAGGCGTCGAGGTTGCCCGAGTTGTCGAGCACCGAGCCGAGCTTGATCGGCGTGCCCTGGGCGAAGGCGTGCATGAACGGAAGGGCCGTGCCGGCAGCGATGCCGGAGGTCGAAGCAATGAATCGACGACGTGAAATGGACATGGTCTTCTCCTGTTTTATGGCGCCGGATGGCAGTGAGACGAGTGCAACCGCGGCGTCATCCCGGAGGGACCGCCTTGTCGCCCGCGGGAGCGCTCGCATCCGGGCCTCCCACTTTCTTCGGGCCGATCGCCGAGGAGAGATCCACGCCGATCGAATCGCCGATGCTCTTGAGGGCTGGCAGCTGCAGCGCCATGCCCAGGATGCTGTCCATCACCTGGGTCACCGGAGCCCGCGTGTCGCCGGACCCGCCCGCGCCGCCGCCGCCCGGCGTCGACGAGCCGCCGAAGCCGGTGACCTGGTGAATGCGGATGCTGTCGATCTTCTCGGCCGGCTTCATCATCTGGGCGATGATTTCGGGCAGCCGG
>JAYSMB010000065.1:0-6769 GCA_043725065.1 Burkholderiales bacterium | reverse complement strand
CAAGTACGCGTGCCGGCCGCAGACGCTGGAGATCCAGCTGGTCTACAACTGCACCGGCGGCCAAGCCTGCAAGCTCGACCCGAACATCGACAAGTACGCGGGCAAGGTCATTCCGGCGACCGACATCCGGAGCTGGTTCAAGGACGCATGCGAACGCTGATGCATCCGGTCAGCGCGGCAACGGTGCCTTCCGGGATGGGACCGCACCGTGGATGAAGACCGCGCCAACGCCCGAACCGAGGTGATCGGCGCGCCTGCCCCGCAACCCCCGCCGACACGCCTGCACCAGAACGCGCTGCCGGTCGGCGCCAGGCTGGGCGAGTTCGAAATCATCGATCTGGTCGGTGAAGGTGGTTTCGGCATCGTCTATCTGGCCCAGGATCACTCGCTGCATCGCAAGGTGGCCCTGAAGGAGTACATGCCCGCCCTGCTGGCTTTGCGCGGGCACGACACCTCGGTGTCGGTACGCTCGGAGCGCGATCGCGCAACCTTCGAGATCGGCTTGCGCAGCTTTGTCAACGAAGCGCGCATGCTCGCCCAGTTCGATCACCCCGCGCTGGTCAAGGTGTACCGCTTCTGGGAGGCCAACGGCACGGCCTACATGGTCATGCCTTTCTTCAGCGGCCAGACGCTGCAGGACGTGCTCAAGCGGCGCGACGACGCGCCGGACGAAGCCTGGATACGCAAGATCCTGTGGCCACTCATGGACGCCCTGGAGATCATCCATGGGGATCATGTCTACCACCGCGACATCGCGCCCGACAACATCATGCTGCTCGCCGACGAGCGCCCGGTGCTGCTCGACTTCGGCGCGGCCCGGCGTGTCATCAGCGACATGACGCACTCACTGACGGTGATTCTCAAGCCCGGCTATGCGCCGATCGAGCAATACGCCGACATGCCGGGCATGAAGCAAGGCCCGTGGACCGACGTGTACGCCCTGGCGGCAGTGGTGTACTTCATGATCCGGAAGCGAAAGCCGCCGGCCGCGGTGAGTCGCATGATGCAGGACAGCTACGAGCCGCTGATGGGCAGCGATGCGGCAGGCCGCTACAGCGATGGGTTCCTGCAAGGCATCGACAGGTGCCTCAACGTCAAGGCTGCAGATCGTCCACCGAGCATCGCGGCAATGCGCGAAGCGCTCGACACGACCCCGACCCCGGCCTTGCCTGAAGCACCGCCGCCGCAAACGCCTGCCGAGAACACCGAGGCACCCGCGCCCGCGCCCGACGCGGCCGCCGACATCGCGCTCGACCTCGACGCCCCCGACGTGCCTGAAAGCGTCGACATCTTTTCGGACGTCGTCGTCGCTCCAGAACCGGCCGGCGACAGCAAGGTACCGCTGATCGTTGGCGGTGTGGTGGTTCTTGCGGCACTCGTTGCCGGCTATGCGTACTACGCCAAGCGTCCTGCGCCGACCGTTCCGGCAATCGCTGCCCCTGTTGTCGCCGTCGCGCCCACGGTCAAGACGCCCAGTGCCCTTGCCGCCGCCGCGCCCGCGCCCCCTCCGGCGCTCCCTTCTGTGCCACGCATTGCGAGCATGGCCGCAGCTATCGACACGGCGCTTGCCGCCGTGGATCCGCGGCTGTCCATCACGCTCGAAGCGCCGGCCAGTATCGCGGTCGGCAACGATCTGAAGCTGTCGGTACGCAGCAAATCGGACGGTCTGCTGTATCTGTTCGCCTGGGATCAGGCCGCGGACAGGATCTATCGACTGACGCCCGACGCGAAGGACGGCGGCAACGCGATCAAGGCCAATGGCAGTCTTACCTTCACGCACAAGGATGCCGCGAATGGCGCCGCCAAGGAGCCGCTCGGCAACTGGCGCGTCATCTCGATGCTGTCGGAAAGGTCGCGCGACTTCTCGACCGCCGCGTTCGGCCGCGAAGGCGATCTTTTCGTCGCCGAGCGCGGCGCGCTCGAGGCCCGCCTGGTGGTCGACGGCTTGTCGAGCCTGTTCGGCACGCCGCGATGCGCATCGGGCGAGAGCTGTCAGGACCACTTCGCGATCAACGTGGCGACCGTCGCCAGGGAAGCCGCGCCGCCGCCGGCGGCCAAGCGCGCACCCGCCCCCAAGACCGCATCCCAGAAGACGCCCGGCTCCGAGCGCGAGTACATGAAACGGTTCGACAAGGATCTCGACAAGCTGCTCGGCAAGTAGGCGCTACGTTCTCGGGATTACACCGCGGCGACGCTTGTTGCTCCGGGTGAGAATGGTCCTGTTACCCTGTTCCTCACCATGCTGGACGAGCGCGCCAAGACCCTTCTCAAAGCCCTGGTCGAACGCTACATCGCCGACGGCCAGCCGGTCGGCTCGCGCACTCTGTCGCGGGCCAGCGGCCTCGAGCTTTCACCGGCGACGATCCGAAACGTGATGGCCGATCTCGAGGAGCTCGGCCTGATCGCCAGCCCGCACACCAGCGCCGGGCGGATCCCGACGGCGCGTGGCTACCGCCTGTTCGTCGACACCATGCTGACCGCGCAGCCCAAGCAGATGCCCGAGTCGCGCGACGCCGCGTTCGAGGCGCACCTGAACGCCGACCAGCCGCAACGCGTGATCGCTAACGCGGCGCAGCTTCTTTCGAGCCTCTCGAACTTCGTCGGCGTGATCACCGCGCCCAGGAAGCCGAGCGTGTTCCATCACATCGAGTTCATGCGCCTGTCGGAGCGGCGCGTGCTGGTCATCATCGTCGCGCCCGACGGCGATGTTCAAAACCGCGTCATCTTCACCGCGCAGGACTACACCACGTCGCAGCTGCAAGAGGCGAGCAACTACCTCACCGCGCACTATGCCGGCCTGACGCTCGAAGAAGTTCGCGAGCGGCTGAAAAACGAGGTCGATGCGATCCGCAGCGAGATCTCGGCGCTGATGCAGGCGGCGGTGCAAGCCGGCAGCGATGCCATCGCAGAAAGCCACGAGCAGGTCGTCATCGCCGGCGAGCGCAACCTGCTCGCGGTGCAGGATTTCTCCAGCGACATGGGGAGCCTGCGCAAGCTGTTCGACCTGTTCGAGCAGAAGACGCAGTTGATGCGCCTGCTCGAAGTGTCCAGCCGAGCCGAGGGCGTACGCATCTACATCGGCGGCGAAAGCCTGGTCGTGCCGTTCGAGGAGCTGTCGGTGGTGTCCTCGCCTTATGAAGTCGACGGCAAGGTCGTCGGCACGCTCGGCGTGATCGGGCCGACACGCATGGCGTACAGCCGCATGGTGCAGATCGTCGACATCACGTCGCGCCTGGTCAGCAACGCGCTGAGCGCGAAGTAATCGAGGAGTCGAGCGAGATGCCGAGCCGCGAACGAGTGCAGGCGTTTGTCGACGCCGTGCTGGCCAGAGACTTCGTGCAGTCGATCCGCGACTTCTATGCTGAAGACGCGACGGCGCAAGAGAACCTGCAGCCGCCGCGCGTCGGCCGCGAGGCCCTGATCGCGCACGAGACGAAGACGCTGCTCTCGATGGGCAAGGTCGAGCCGCATCTGACGACGCTGCCGGTCGACGGCGACCGCGTCGTCATCGGCTGGCGTTTCGACATGACCACGCACGAAGGCGTGACGCGACGCCTCGACGAGCTTTCTTTGCAGGCCTGGCGTGGCGACCGCATCGCCGAAGAGCGGTTCTTCTACGACCCGGCGTCGATACGACCGGCAGAGGGGAGCGGCAGCTGAACTGCTTGATGCGCCGCAAACCGGGTGCATGCGAAGATTCCACCGTGGGCCGTTAGCTCAGTTGGTTAGAGCAGAGGACTCATAATCCTTTGGTCGCTGGTTCGAGTCCAGCACGGCCTACCACACAGAGATCGGACGGGACCATGTCTTGAAGGACGAGCCGCGCCACTCCGAGCTGTTGCGTCATCTTCAGGAGAAGTCCTTCGGGTACTTCGTGCACGAAGTCAACCGAAGCAACGGCCTCGTGCTCGACAAGACCGAGGAAGACTGGCCGGCGAGCATCGCCGCCGTGGGCATGGCGCTTACGGCCTATCCGGTCGGCGTGGAGCGCCACTTCATGCAGCGCGACGAAGCAGTCGAGCGCACGCTCACCACGCTGCGCTTCTTCGCCGCCAGCGAGCAGAGCGCCGCCGTCGATGCGACCGGCTACAAAGGCTTCTACTACCACTTCCTGCACATGGGCAGCGGCAAGCGGGCGTGGCAGTGCGAGCTCTCGAGCATCGACACGGCGCTCTTGATCGCCGGCGCGCTCGCGGCGGCGGCCTACTTCGGCGCCGCATCGAACGACGAGGCCGAGATCCGCTCGCTCGCGAAGATGCTTTATGAGCGCGTCGAGTGGGACTGGATGTTGACTGGCCAGGAGACGTTGTGCCACGGCTGGAAGCCCGAGCCCGGCTGCGGCTTTCTCGCGTTCCGCTGGCAGGGCTACGACGAGGCGCTCATCCTTTATCTGCTGGCGCTCGGATCGCCCACGCATCCGATCGGCGCGGCTTGCTACGCTGCCTGGTGCGGCACTTACGAGTGGAAGACGATCTACGGCATAGGCGTTCTCTACGCCGGGCCGCTGTTCACGCACCAGCTCTCTCACATCTGGGTCGACTTTCGCGACATCCGCGACGCCTACATGCGCGAGAAGGAATGCGACTACTTCGAGAACAGCCGGCGCGCGACGCAGATCCAGCGGCAATACGGCATCCGCAACCCGCTCGGGCTGGCCCACGTGGGCGAACTCGCCTGGGGCCTGACCGCGAGCGACGGACCCGGGCCGGCAGTGAAGAAGATCGCCGGCGTCGAGCGCGTCTTCTACGACTACACGGCGCGCGGCGTTCCCTACGGGCCCGACGACGGCACGCTCGCGCCATGGGCGGTGGTCGCTTCGCTGCCGTTCGCGCCCGAAATCGTGCTGCCCACCGTCATGAACTTTCGCCGCCTGAGCATCCAGGTGGCCAATCCCTATGGCTTCAAGGCCTCGATCAACCTCATGTTCGGCGGGCTCGAGAGCGACGGCATCGGCTGGGTCTCGAAATATCACTTCGGCATCAACGAAGGCCCCACCGTGCTCATGATCGAGAACTATCGGAGCCGCCTGGTCTGGAACCTGATGCGCAAGTGCGGGCCGCTGGTTGCGGGGCTGCGCGCGGCCGGCTTCAGTGGCGGCTGGTTGGGCTGAGCGGCCCGGCGACGTGGGACCCCTCCTACGGTCCGATCGCCTCTCGCCTGCTGGCGCAGGCGCGGGGTGCGGCATAGGTTCACGGATGACGGAGAACGACGATGCAGCTGGGAATGATCGGACTGGGCCGCATGGGCGCAAGCATGGTGCGACGCCTTGTGACAAAGGGGCACGACTGCGTGGTGTTCGACATGCGGGCCGCGGCGGTGGCCGCCTTGCAAAAAGACGGCGCGACGGGCGCGACCTCGCTCGCCGACATGGTCGCGAAGATGACGAAGCCGCGCGCCATCTGGATGATGGTGCCGGTCGTGGTGGTCGACAAGGAACTCGAGCAGCTCGCCTCGCACCTCGAACCCGGCGACATCGTCATCGACGGCGGAAATTCCTACTACCGTGATGACATCCGGCGCGCTGCCATGCTCGGTGTGGCGGGTCTTCACTACCTGGACATCGGCACCAGCGGCGGCGTGGCCGGGCAGGGTCGCGGTTACTGCCTGATGATCGGCGGCGAGCCCGACATCGTCGCCCACCTCACGCCGATCTTCGTCGCCCTGGCGCCCGGCGTCGACGCGGCGCCGCGCAGCCACGGCCGCAGCGGCGACATCGGCAGCGCCGAGCAGGGCTTTCTGCATTGCGGGCCGCATGGCGCCGGCCACTTCGTCAAGATGGTCCACAACGGCATCGAGTACGGCGTGATGGCGGCGTATGCCGAAGGACTCAACGTCCTTCGCCACGCCAATGTCGGCAAGCAGGAACGCGAGGCCGACGCCGAGACCACGCCCTTGCGCAACCCCGAGTTCTATCAATACGAAATGGACCTGCCCGAGATCGCGGAGGTCTGGCGTCGCGGCAGCGTGATCGGCTCGTGGCTGCTCGACCTGACCGCCAACGCGCTGCGCGCCGATCCGAACCTTGCCGCCTATGGTGGCCGCGTGTCCGATTCGGGCGAAGGGCGATGGACGATCGAGGCGGCCATCGACGAAGGCGTGCCGACCCATGTGCTGAGCGCCGCCCTCTACGACCGCTTCTCGTCGCGCGGCGAAGCGGGCTTCGCGAACCAGGTGCTGTCGGCGATGCGGCACGAGTTCGGCGGCCACGTCGAGAAGCCAGCCGAGGGCTCGAAGTGAACGTTGGCCAAAGCGCCGGACGAGGCGGGGATGCGCCGCACTCCGACGCCCTGGTCGTCTTCGGCTTCAGCGGCGACCTGGCGTCCAAGCAAATCTTTCCGGCGCTCTACCGGATGGTGAGGAAAGGGACGCTGACCGTACCGGTGATCGGCGTCGCCTCGTCGGCCCTGAGCCTCGAGCAAGTGCGGCAGCGCGTGCGCGACAGCATCGAGCACCAGGGCGCGATCGACGATCCGCTGGCGTTCGACCGGCTGCTCTCGCTGCTGCACTACGTAAGCGGCGACTACAAGGATCCGGCCACGTTCGACGCGCTGAAGACAGAGCTTGGCAAGGCGCAGCGGCCGGCGCACTACCTGGCGATTCCGCCCTCGCTGTTCGAGACCGTGATCAAGGGTCTGGGTGCCGTGGGCCTGGCGAAGGATGCACGCGTCATTGTCGAAAAACCATTCGGCCGCGATTTCGCTTCGGCGATCGCGCTCGGCGCCGTGGCGCAGTCGGTCTTTGCCGAGTCGTCGATCTTCCGGATCGACCA
>JAYSMB010000064.1:0-10627 GCA_043725065.1 Burkholderiales bacterium | reverse complement strand
TCTTTTTCAGGAAGAAAAGCACGCCGAGGCTGGCGCCGATCGCGACCGCGAACGCGACCAGGCGCGCCTCCGACAGGTGCACACCGAGGATGTCGACCGAGCCGCCGAGCAGACCCGGGATGCCCTTGAACCCACCGCCGTAGACGGAGAGGCCGATGTTGACGAGCACCGTCGAGACCGCATACGTCAGCAGCACCGACATGATCATGGGCGCGTTGACGACGCGGGCGATCAACGTAACCTGCAGCAGGTAGCCAAATGCCGCCATCACCAGCGGCACCAGGATCAGGGCCGTCCAGTAGGGAAGATCGAGCGTCACACACAGGCTGAACGTCGCGAGTGCGCTGAACGCGAGAAACTCGCCATGCGCGAAATTGATCACTCGCATCACCCCGAAGACGAGGTTCAGCCCGCACGCCATCAACGCGTACACCCCGCCGAGCAGGATGCCGTTGAGCAGGAGTTCGAAAAGCGCCGTCATCAGCCCAGCTCGACCCCAGCTGCGGCGACTTCATCCCGGCCGAGTCCGAGCCGCTCGATCAGGATCTCGCGGTTGTGCTCGCCGATGCGAGGCCCGGCCCAACGCACCGAACCCGGCGTTGCCGAAAACTTGCCGGCAACGTTCTGCATGCGCACGATGCCGAGCTCGAAGTCAGCGACCGGGGTGATGTTCTCGCGCGCGCGAAAGTGCGGGTCCGCGAAGATCTGCGCGATGTCGTACACCGGGGCGGCAGTGGCGCCGTGCTCGTCGAAGCGCTGCAGCAGCACCTCGAGATCAAAGCGCTCGACGGCCTTCTGCAGCTCGACATCGAGCTCCTTGGCATACGTCAGCCTCGAACGGTTGTCGGCGAAACGGACGTCTTCGATCAGCTCCGGAATCTGCAGCGCGGCGAGGATGCACAGGAAGATCGACTGTGCGCTGCCGGCCATCGAGATCCAGCAGCCGTCACGGGTGCGGTATGTGTTGCGCGGGGCAGTGAACGGGAGCCGGCTGCCGTTGCGCATCTGCACCAGGCCGAGCTGGTCGAAGTCGACGACCTGCGGGCCGAGCAACGTGAAGAGCGTCTCGTAGATCGCCAGATCGATCACTTGCCCGCGCCCGCCGTTGGCCGCGCGTCCATTGAGCGCCACCAGCGCCAGGAAAGCGCCCATGAGGCCGGTCGTGGAGTCGGCGAGGCCGAAGCCCGGCAGAAGCGGAGGCGCGCCCGACTCGCCGTTGATGTGCGCGAATCCGGAATAGGCCTCGGCGAGGGTGCCGAATCCCGGGCGGTGCGAATTCGGTCCAGTCTGGCCGAATCCTGACACCCGCAGCAGCACCAGGCCCGGGTTTGCCGCCGCCAGCGCGTCGTAGCCGAGCCCCCACTTCTCGAGCGTGCCGGGGCGATAGTTCTCGATCACGACGTCGGACTGCTGGGCGAGGCGCAGCACCGCGTCGCGTCCGAACGGGGTGCGCAGGTCGAGCGTCACCGATTTCTTGTTGCGGTTGATGACCTTGTAGTAGAGCCCGACACCGCCTTTGTTGTTGCCCCACATGCGCATTTCGTCGCCGCTGCCGGGGCGCTCGACCTTGATGACCTCGGCGCCGAAATCAGCGAGAAACATCGCCGCCATGGGCGCCGCCAGAAAGTTCGAGATGTCGAGCACGCGCACACCCGCCAGGGGCAGCGTCGTCGCCGTCGGATCGCTTTTCATCGGCCCACCGATGGCTCAGAACGGCACGGCACAGTCGGCGTCGGCCAGGATGGTGGTGCGCTTCAGCAGCCGCTGCTGCGAGCTGTCGAAGGGCTCGCGGCGATGCATCGTGCAGGCGTTGTCCCAGAGCAGGGCATCACCGAGCTGCCATGTGTGGGTATAGACGAAGCGCGGCTGCGTCGACCAGGCGAACAGCTCGGCAAGCAGGCTCGCGCTCTCGTCCTCCGGGGGTCCGACGATTCGGGTTGTCATTCCCGGGCAGATGTAGAGAGCCTTTCGCCCGGTGTATGGGTGGGTGCGCACGAGCGGGTGCTCGATGTCGGGCGTCTTCCTACGCTGCTCGTCGCTGGTCGGCACGCTGTAGCTGCGGTTGAAAGCCTCGTAGGATTGAACCGCCTTGCGGCCGTCGATGCGCTGCTTGAGGCTCTCGGGCAAGGCCTCATAGGCTGCCGACATGTCGGCGAAGGAGGTGGCGCCGCGATTCGCGGGGATGATCACCGAATAGAGAAGCGAGCCGACCGCCGGCCGCGGCAGATAGATCTGGTCGTAGTGCCAGCCGACCTCGGTATCGGCGAGGATCCCGATCGGGCGGCCGTCCTCCTTCATGTTGGACACATAAAGTATCTCCGGGTTCTTGCTTGACAGGTACTCGCGCCTGACGTGAATTTCGAGCGGACCGAGATTACGTGAAAACGCGACCAGGTGCTCCTCCTCGAGCTGTTGTCCGCGAAAGAGGAGCAAGCCGTGCTGACGCCACAGATCGCGGATCGAACTCGCGGTGTCGGCGTCGAGTGCCGAGGCCATGTCGATGCCACTGACTTCGGCGCCGAAGGTCGGGCTCAAGGGTCTGGTCGTAATTGCCATGTCGAAATCCTCTTGTTCAATGCGTTTCATGAAAGCCGATGGCCGCGAGCAACGGCTTCAGGGTAGGCGCGCCGTCGAGGCCAAGCACCGCGTCGGCGAGCTGTCGGGCGCGCGCTTCGCTCAGCACCCGTTCGGCATTGCCATGAAACTTCGCGACGATCTCGTCGGCGCCGAGCGGTCTGGCATCGGAGCCGCGATTCCGCGCCTCGCGGTGGCGAAGCTCGCGGCCGTCCTTCAGCCGTATGACGACCTCGCCGGAGTAGAAGCGCGGGAACGCTGAGTCAGGATCGACTTCATAGCCGATCTTCTGCATCAACGCATGGGTGCGGGGATCGGCAAGCGCGTCGCTCTCCAGCTCGGCCAACGTGAAGCGACCGCGTGTCAGCGCCGTCGCGATGATGTAGTGGACCGAGAACTGGGCGTCGTAGGAGTTCTGCGGCTGGCGCTTGTTCGCCTCCGGCTCGCACACGACCGCGACCTGCGCAGCGCCGATGCGCGCCTTGATCTCGGCGATCTCATCGAGCGCGAACTCGTGAGACTTGCGCAGCTCCAGCGCTGCATCGGCAAAGGCGTGGTTGAAGTGGCACGCCGGATAGGGCTTCAACGCGACGTTCAGCATTTCCCATGTCTCGCCGAGCCCGTCGATACACCGCGCCGGCTCCGCGGCGTTCTCTGACCCCAGATGCGAGTTGAAGAGGCCGAAGCGGCCTTCGTAGGTTCGCCTGGGACCCACGAACCCGCTCTGCGCGAGCGCGCAGGCCGTCACTGCCGAGGAGGCCGCCCAGCCCGGATGCATGCGCTTTGTCCAAGCGCCGTCGTCGAGAAATTCCATGCTGCCGGCGGCCATCGACAGCACGATCCCCTGGGCGTGCGCCAAGCGCGCGGCGGACATTCCGGCGAGACGCCCGCCCGCGAGCGTCGCGCCAAAAGCGCCTACGAGCCCTGTCGGATGAAAGCCCACGCGATGAAACCCACCGTTGGCGGCCTGCGCGATGCGACTCGACGTTTCGACACCGACGAGGTAGGCGGCGAGCAGGTCGCGCCCGTTTGCGCGTTCGCGCTGCCCGATCGCGAGCACGGTCGGCACGGCGCTCGCCGACGCATGGATGACGCCGCCTGAATGGGTGTCGTCGAAGTCGAGGCCGTGAATCAGCGTCCCGTTGACGAGCACCGCATCACGCAGCGGCAGGCCGAGCGCGGTGCCGAGAACGGGGTAGGTCCCTGGGCCGGCAAGGCCGACGAGCGCATTGATCGTTCGCTGTCCGAACTCGAACCCGCTCGAGGCGATGCCGATGCCGATGCAGTCGAGGAAGTGCAGCTTCGCGCGCTCGACAACTGCCGACGGGATGTCTTCGAAGCGCAATTCGGCAGCGAAGGCCGCCAGTCTTATCGAGATCGGGCCATCGGCGGCAGTTCCCGCCTCTGCAAGAAGCGTCTCGACGATCGGTGCATTCATGTCGGTTCCTGAGGGGCCGCGGCGAGGGCCGGATTGGAAGGCGTCTGCGCCGGGTGGTCAGACGATGAGGTCAAAGGCGACGTGGCACCGGCTATCGCCCGCTTCGCACCGCGCCGCGATCGATTGCAGGCGCAGGCGTGTGCCGCCGCCCTCATCGGCCCGATTCTGGTCGCGGCGGGCGAGGCAGTGCCATCGGCACCATCATCGCCTGACCCGGCTTCGTGCATCCGCTGTCGCAGCAGCGTCCGGGCTGTCGATTGCGCGTAACGGCCCGGGCCGGGTCGTGCAGCACGCCGCGGTCCAGCAGTCGCTCGACCAGCTCAACCTTGCTGCCGACCGGATAGTTGCGCCAGATCTCCTGCTTCATCGCCGCCGGCGAACCGCCGCCATGCAGACTGATGACGGAGTACCAGCCGCCCTGGTAAGACGCCGTGAGGTCTTCGATGAAGCGTGCGACCTCGATACGCTTGTCGTAGGGCACCGCCGGGTTGGCACGCAGGACCTCGGCGAGCGTCGCCGCGGTCGCAGGGTTATGGTCTTCGTCCGGCCCCGGGAGGGCGACGATCAGTCCGCCCGAGACCTCGTGCGCGAGGCGGTGCATGTCGTAGATCTGCGTCGACAGCAGCAGCTTTCCGATGTTCGCGAACACCGGCTCGGGCATGAACGTCGCGCTGTAGCGATCGGCAGCTCCGTAGACGCTGGACGCCACGCCGCACGCAAAGAAGCCTTCGGTGATCTTGATGAGCTCGACCATCGGTTCGAGCAGGCTCGAATGCCGGCCTGGATCGAAGCCGTTCGCCTCTGCCATCAAAGCTCCAGCGCCGATAAGCAGATCGCCGAAGCCGGCTCGTGCACCGATACAGCTGTGCCGGTGATGGGTCGCGTAACTGTAGGTCAGCGACCCGGAGTGCTCCCATTCGCCGGCGTAGAAGACTCGATCCCAGGGAACGAAGACCTTGTCGAAAATCAGGACGCCGGTCGATTGGCCGTAGCGCCGTGAGAAGAGCGCGGCGCCATGCTCGAGCTTCTCTCCGGGACGGCCCGCCGGCCGGGCGACGATCGTCAGGCCCGGCGCGTCGACGGGAACGGCACAGCACACCGCGAATTCGGCGTCGGCCTCCTGCATGGCCCGACCCGGCATCACCAGGAATTCGTGCATGTAAGGCGCGCCTGTGACGATCGCCTTGGTGCCCGAGATGACGATGCCCTTGCCGTTTCGCTCGACGACGTGGACGTACGTGTCGGGATTGGACTGCTGGTGCGGCCGCTTGGAACGATCGCCTTTCGCATCGGTCATCGCGATGCCGATGGCGAGGTCTTCATCCTGCACGTGCTGGAGGTAAGCGGCAAAGCGCGCGCGGTGCTCGCTCGTGCCTCGTGCATCGTCGATCAGGGCACTGACCTGGGCGATGGCGTTCAGCGCGTCGTGGGCAAGGTAACGCTGTGCGCAACCGGTCTCCTGACACAGGATGCGCACGGCCTCGAGTTTGTTCAAGAGATCGCCGGCCGACTCATTGAGATGAAGCATCCGGTTGACGGTCTTCCCGCTCGCCGTCTGCAGCGCCGTCATCAGCGCCGACTTTTCGGGGTCTCGGGCGAAATCGTATGTCACGGCAAGGGCATTGATGCCCGGCTGCAATTCGCGCGCATCGGCAACCGATTCGATCAACTGCCCGTCTACATAGACCGTCGGATGGCGCGCTCTCAGAGACTCCCGGTAGTCGTCGCCGCTCATCGTCTTCGCGTCCGTGGCGGACGGTGTCATCAATGGCGTCATCGGATCCCTTGGTCGCTCTTGAATTGAACACCGTTCAACATTGCTGAACACTGTATAGTGGGTCAATGGGCACGTCAACAAGAATCGTTGCCGAGACGTCGCGCGACGCGCGCCATCGGGCGGTTGCCGATGTGCGCAAGGCGCACGTTCTGGTCGCCGCTCGCTCCGCGTTCTTTGAACTCGGCTTGGAGGGCGCGAGCATGCGCGAGATCGCCAAGCGCGCCGGTTACACGGCAGGGGCGCTATACAGCTATTTCTCGAGCAAGGAAGAGATCTACGCCGCGCTGCTCGGCGAGTCGCTGGAAAAACTGAACGCCAGAGTCGACAGTGCAGCGATGCCGCGCAAGGGTTCCTCGCCACAGCTGCTGCCGAGGGACATGGCGGCAGCAACGCTACGGGCCAAGGCCGGCGCCTTCTTTGACTTCTACCGCGACAACCCGCGCGATCTTGACCTCGGGTTCTATCTGCTCCCGGGCATGCAGCCACGCGGGTTGACGCCGGAACTCAACCGACACCTAAACGCTCGCCTTCGAGACGCGCTGGCGCCGACCCAGCGGGCGTTGGTCGCCATGGGCGCGGATGCGACAAAGGCCGAGCAGGAAGTCGCTGCGCTCTTCGCCCACATCGTCGGCTTGCTGCTCCTCAGCCACACCGGCCGCATCCGCATGTTCAGGGACGAATCGAGAGCCATGTTCGACCGCTATGTGAACAACCTGATCGATCGCGAGCAGTTCGCCGCCGCCGGCGCGCGCAAGCGTCCGGCCAAGACGACGCGGCGCTAACGATCGGCGCCCCGTCACGTCACCATGCAACGCCTTCAGCGGGGATCCGGAGACTCGTACTTCTTGAAGCGACGCTCGCTCGATGTATACAGGTCGAGCAAGGTCGGGCCTCGGCGCCGGCCGGCGGGGCAGTCGATCCAGAGCCGCACGAGATGGCGGCGGCGGCCGTCTTCGTTGTCTTCGTACTCGGTGCGCGAATGCAGGATCACGAAGTTGTTGACGAACTGCATGTCGCCCTTCTTCATGTCCATCGACACGTGAAATCGCGGATCGCGAACGATTTCATCGACGATGTCGAGCGCCGCGAGCTCGTCGGCGGTGAGCTTCTCGCCGGATTTGTCCTGCGCCCAGACGATGCCGTTGCGGTTGTAGCAGCAGTGGAGAAGCCCGTTGTAGAACCCGAACACCGGGATGCGCTCGGGCGAGACCGGGTTCTCGCCCGGCGCATGATCACCGCGACGGTCGTGGATGAAGCCGCGCGCAAGGGCGTTGATGTGGTCGGGGGAGCGGCGCGCGATCTCGTTGTAGACGCTCACCGAACTGGCGAGCAAGCTCTCGCCGCCGCGGCGCGCGGTCTCGAGGCACAACAGCCCCGCGAGATACGCGCCATCGGAATGGAACGGCAGCATGCTGTTCGAGTGATAGCCGCGCGCGTTGCCGCTGTACGGCTTGCCCTTGTCGGTGACGTGGATGATGCGCTCGCGCTTGGAGGTCTGGTCGACGATGTCTCCGAGATAGGTGGAGACACCGCAAAAGGCGCGCAGGGCGTCGTCCGGAGAATAGTCATCGACCGGAAAGCCGGCGATGACGGCAAAGCCGACGCCGCGGTCGAGGTCGGCGAAGACTTCCTCGAGCAGTTCTTTGCAGGCGGAAAGGGGAAAGGCGTCGCGCGTGATCGCCTCGGGCGCCAAGTGAGCCACGGCATTGGTTGCAGCACGGATTTCGGCGAGCATCTCGGGACTCCAGCGACGCGCCCAACTGGATCGCCCGGCGAAGTCCGTGCTGTGCCATGCGGACCGGTCCTCGACCGGGGCGATCTTCTCTGCGGGACTGTTCAAGATTTCTCCTCGATCTCGCCGCGTCGTTGGACGCGGCGCTGCCTGAACATGCTACTCCCGCGCATCGCTCCACCGCCGAGAGCAAGCACACCATGACCGATGGCGGTCTCACGCGCGCCCCCGCCGGCCGCTCGCCCTTTCCGCTCATCGCGACGCTGGCGATCCAGGTGCTCGCGGCCATGGCAGTCCTCGCTCCACCGGTCTTTGCGCCAGTCGCAGCAAGCGACATCGGCGTGCCCGCAAGTGCCATCGGTCTTTTCGTGGCGACGAGCTACGCCGGCAGCATGGCTTCGAGCCTGATGGCAGGCGATCTCGTGAAGAAGTACGGCGCGATCCGCATCAGCCAGATCGCGCTCGTTCTTTGCGCGCTCGGCCTGACGCTCGCCACCGTCGCGTCGATCCCGGTGCTGCTCGTCAGTGCGCTGCTGCTTGGCCTCGGCTACGGCGCGGTGACGCCCGCGAGCTCTCACATCCTCGCCAAGAGCACCGCGCCACAGATGATGTCCCTCGTGTTCTCGCTGAAGCAGACCGGAGTTCCCATCGGCGGCGCACTTGCAGGCGCGCTCGTGCCCACGCTCGTGCTCTGGTACGGCTGGCGTGCCGCCGCCCTCATCGTCGGTCTGGGTTGCGTCGCTGTCGCGGTGGGAGTGCAGCCGGCGCGTCAGCTTTTCGACAGCGAACGCGAGCCGGCGCGGCGCGTGCGCATGACCGACCTCGGAGGACCGTTGCGCCTGGCGGCCACGGTTCCGGCGGCGCGGCGCTTGTCGGCCTGCTCGCTCGCCTTCGCCGCCCTGCAGCTATGTCTGGCGACCTACCTCGTGACCTATCTGGCCCACGACCTCGGCTATTCGCTGGTGCAGGCGGGCCTGATGCTGGCGATTGCCCAGGGCGCGGGCATCGTCGCGCGGATCGCCTGGGGGGCGCTCGCCGATCGCGGTGGCCGTCCGCTCCTCGTGCTCGGCGCCATCGGCTGCGCGATGGCGCTCAGCGCCGTGGCGCTCGCCCTGCTCGCCGCCGACACGCCACGACTGGTCGTCATGCTCGTCTGCGCGACATTCGGCGCCACGGCAATTGGCTGGAATGGCGTCTTCCTCGCCGAGGTTGTGCGCAAGGCGCCCCCGGGGAGGGCGAGCGACGCGACCGGCGGCGCGCTCTTCTTCACTTACCTCGGCATCCTGATCGGCCCCTCGATCTTCGCGTTGATCGCCGGTGGCGGGCTTGGTTATCCCGCCGCCTATGTCGTGATCGCGATTCCGGCACTCGCGTGCGGCGTGTGGCTGACGCTGCAGCCCCGGTCTCCGGTCGGTGCAGCCGGCAAAGCCGCCGCGATCCCGCCACCACTTTCACAGGAGTATTTCGATGACCACTGAGATGGCTTCACCCGGTGATTCGGCGAGCGTGCAGACCCGAAAGGCGCTGGCCAACATCGAGCGTTGGAACCCGCTCGTCAACGCGATGATCACCGTGACGGCCGACGAGGCGCAGCGGTCGGCCGCGGAGCTCGATCGGGCGGCCGAGGAGGGCGACTGGCGGGGCGTTCTGCATGGCATGACGATCAGCTTGAAGGACTGCATCGACATGGCCGGGGTGCTCACGACCGGCGCCACCAAGATCCTCGGCGACAACACGGCCCGGTTGGACGCATTCGTGACGCGCAGGCTGGTGCAGAACGGCGCTGTCATCGTCGGCAAGGCCAACCTCCACGAGTGGGTGTACGGCCCGACGAGCCAGAGCAAGCACTTCGGCCCGGTCCGCAATCCCTGGAATCCGGACTGCATTGCCGGCGGTTCGAGCGGAGGATCCGGCGCCGCCGTCGCTTGCGGAATGTGTGTCGGCTCGATCGGCAGCGATACCGGCGGCTCGATCCGCATCCCGGCATCGTTCAACGGGGTCGCGGGGCTGCGTCCGACCATCGGTCGCATCTCCAATCGGGGCACGCTGCCGGTCAGCACGGCGTTCGACACGCTCGGCCCGATGGCCCGCCAAGTAAGCGACGTCGCCCGGATCTTCGACGCCATCGCCGGTCACGACGAGGACGACGTTTCCTCGGTCGACGAACCGATGCCCAACTTCCTGTCGCGGCTGCGCGACCCGGTGGGAGGAATGAGGATCGGGCTCATGCGCCGCTGGTTCTTCGACGGCTTGCACGCGGATGTCGAGCGGGCCGTCGATGAAGCGATAGCGACATTCCGCGGTCTCGGGGTCGAAATCGTCGAGCTCGATCTCGGCGACGTCGAAAGGTCGCAGCCGCTCCTTGCATTCAACATCCTCGTCGCCGACGCGTTGCAAGTCCACGCCGAGCAGATCGAACGCAGGAGCCAGGACTATGGAGAAGACGTCCTCACGCGCTTCAGGTTGGGCGAGAAGGTCTCGGGTGTGCAGTACGCCGAGGCAATGCGCTGGATGGAGATCTGGCGCCACCGCTTGCGCCACGCCTTCGGTCGTGTCGATGCGATCCTTTCACCCACCACGTCGATGCCGGCGCCGCTGTCCGACGGCCGCGATTTCATCGAATCCGTACGGCAGATCACGCGACTGACCTATGCCTGGTCATTCGCCGGCGTGCCTTCGCTCGCGGTTCCATGTGGATTCACCGAGGGCGGGCTGCCACTGTCCTTCCAGCTCGCGGGTCGGTGGTTCGATGAGCCCGCCGTGCTGCGCTTGGGCCATGGATATCAAAGCGTGACGCGGCATCACCTGCGTATGCCCAGCTATCCGCACACCTCCGCGCAGCGGCGATCTTGAGGGGGCTCGCGCCCTACGCGGAAGAAATGCGCCGACGAGCGCGATCTGGCCGGCCCCTCTGCCGTCAGGCCGCGTGGCCGACGTCGTGGCCGACGTCGTGGTCGACACCAGTCGGCGCGGTTGAACGGCGGGCGATGACGCCGAGTTCGCGCAGGCGCGCAATGGCTGCGTCGTCGAAGCCGGCCTCGCGCAGCATCTGGTCGTCGTGCTCGCCCATGCGAGGCGCGGCGCCGTGTGGAAGCTCGACCCCGTC
>JAYSMB010000063.1:0-4280 GCA_043725065.1 Burkholderiales bacterium | reverse complement strand
TCCGATCGGTCGACGATTCGATCCGCCGCGGCACGGTGCGACTGCGCGACCAGTTCGACTCGCGCAACGCGGCGCAGTCGGTGACGCTTCTCGAAGCTGTCTCCGAGCTCAAGTTCGATGCCCTGATCGGCGGCGCGCGGCGCGACGAGGAGAAGGCGCGCGCCAAGGAGCGCGTGTTCTCGTTTCGCGACAGCTTCGGCCAGTGGGATCCGAAGCGGCAGCGCCCCGAGTGCTGGGACCTCTACAACGCCTATCTGCATCCGGGCGAGCACTTGCGCGTGTTCCCGATCTCGAACTGGACCGAGCTCGATGTCTGGCAGTACATCGAACGCGAACGGCTCGCCTTGCCGAGCCTGTACTACGCGCACCAGCGCGAGGTCGTGCGGCGCAGCGGCCTGCTCGTTCCGGTGACGCCGCTGACACCGCCGAAAGCGGGCGAGGAAGTCGAGACCGTCTCGGTGCGCTTTCGCACCGTCGGCGACATCAGTTGCACCTGCCCGGTCGAGAGCACGGCGGCGACGCTGGCGGCCATCATCGTCGAGACCGCGGGCGCCGACGTCACCGAGCGCGGCGCGACCCGCATGGACGACCAGACCTCGGAAGCGTCGATGGAACGGCGCAAGCGCGAAGGCTATTTCTGATGACCGCCCGCCTCCCCGATTCAGCGCTCGAAGACCGCGGCGTCCTTCGCTTCATCACCGCCGGCAGCGTCGACGACGGCAAAAGCACGCTGATCGGCCGCCTGCTCTACGACAGCCGCGGCATCCTCAAGGACCAGCTCGCGGCGCTCGCGCGCGCAGCGGAGCGCCGACCCGGCACGGACCCGATGCTTGGCCCGGCCAGCATCGACCTCTCGCTGCTCACCGATGGCCTCGAAGCCGAACGAGAGCAGGGCATCACGATCGACGTCGCATACCGCTATTTCGCCACCGCGCGGCGCAAATTCATCATTGCCGATACGCCCGGCCACGAGCAATACACGCGCAATATGGTTACCGGCGCGACGACCGCCGATGCGGCAGTCATCCTGGTCGACGCGACCCGCGTCCACGATGGCGAGCTGCTCGCGCAGACGCGTCGGCATGCGGCGCTGGCGCACCTGCTCGGCATCCGCCACGTCGCGGTCGCGGTCAACAAGATGGACCGGCTCGATTTCTCGGAAGCGGCGTTCGACGCCATCGTCGCCGCCTACCGCCGGCTCTCCGACCGGCTCGGTGCCGGTGCGTTCACGGCCTTCCCGGTCTCCGCCCTCGAAGGCGACAACATCGTCGCGGCAAGCGGCCGCGCGCCCTGGTATCAGGGCCCGACCCTGCTCGAGTGGCTCGAAAGCGTGCCCAGCACCTTCGATGAAGCCGACCTCGCCAGCGCGCCGCTTCGCTTTGCCGTGCAACTCGCCTTGCGCGGCTTCGATCCGAACTCGGGCGGTGCCCGCGGCTATGCGGGGCGCGTCGCGAGCGGTCGGGTTCACGTCGGCCAGGCGATCGTCGTGCAGCCCGGCGGCGCGCTGGCGCAAGTCGCCTCGATCGAGACCTTCGACGGTTCGCTGCGGCAAGCGCATGCCGGACAGTCGGTGTCCTTGCGCCTCGACCGGGAGCTCGACGTGTCGCGCGGCGACTGGATCGTTGCCGAAGAAGCCCCGGCCCAACTCGCCAAGCTCGTCCGCGCCGATCTTGCCTGGCTCGACGACGAACCGGCGCTGCCGGGCCGCAAGTACTGGCTGCGCCACGGCACCCGAACCGTGCCGGCGCGGGTGCGTCGCGTCGAGCGCGTGCTCGACCTGGTGGCGGTCGAATGGAAAGAAGCTTCGTCGCCCGACGTGACACTGGCCCGCAACGACATCGCCAATGTCCAGATCGAGACCCAGCAGGCAATTCCCTTCGACGCCTACGAAGACGTTCGCGGCGGCGGTGCTTTCGTTCTCGTCGACACGGTGAGCCATCGCACGGTGGCGGCGGGGATGATCCGAGGCGCAGCGGCCGCGGCATGAGGGCGCGGCGCGAGACCGCGCCGCACCGAGCTACGACGGCAGGAAGTCGACCGGGTAGCTGACGACCATTTCGTTCACGTCCTTGGCGCCGAAGTCGAACTGGCGGATCCGTGCCAGCAGCTTCGCTTCGAGCTCGGGCGTCTTCAGGTCGCTCGATTCGATCCGGCAGTCGACGACGTTGCCGCCGGGTGCGATCACGAGCTTGAGCACGACCTTGCCCTGCAGCCCCGGCTCGTCACGAAGCACCCGGTTGTAGATCGCGTAGATCGAGCCCTTGTTGCGCTCGAAGACCAGCCGCACGTCCTCGATCGAACGCGAGGCCTTGCCGCCGCCGCCTCGGGAGACGTTGCCGCCCGCGCCGTTGCCACCCGGGCCGGTGCCGTTGCCGTTGCCGCCGTAGCCACCGAGGCCGCTGCCCGTGCCATCGCCTCGACCGCGTGCGCCTCCGCCGCCGGCACCACCGCCGCCGCCACCGCCGATCACGCCTTCGACCAGCGTCAGCGAGCGCCCGGCGAGGCCGCCGCCGCCTGTGTTCTTGCTGTAGGCCGCGGTATTGATGCCGCCGCTGCCGCCGGTCGCGTTCGAGGTGATGAGGTTTCGCGTCGGCACGCCGGCTTCGTTGCCGGCACCGACGCCGACGCCTACGCTCGTGCCGACGCCCGGGCCTTGCTTGATTTCCTTCATCTGTACCGCGACCGGGGCGCCGTGCAGCTCTTGCAGGTCGTCTTTCATCGCCAGCAGGCCGATGCCGGCCGCCTTGCGCCGTGCCGCGTCGATTTCGCCGGGCGGCTTGTCGGGCAGTGGCACGCGCGCTTCCGGAACCAGCGCCTCCTTGTTCAGCGCCACCTTGGCCGGCGCCGAAGGCCGGCGCGACGCGGGCTTTTCAGGCTCGGGCTTCTTGCTCGCGACTTCGCGTTCGCTCCGCGCCTTGACGGGTTCCGCCTTGGGCTTGACGACCACCGGCGGCGGCGGTGGAATCGCGGCCTGGTCGATCAGCAGCTTGGCCATCGGCGCCGACAACTCGGCCGGCTGGGTGCGGTCGGGCGTGTGTATCGGCAACCAGGGCATGGCGATGAAGATCACGGCGCACAGCAGCAACACGCGTTGCGTGATCCGCCTGAAACGGATCTCGTCGTCGGCCGCGAAGGTCCAGGGCAGGACCGGCGTTCGGAACGACACCATCGTGGCGGTCATGATGCCCCCACGCTTGCGTCTGGCGACGCTGCGCTGCCCCCCGAGGGGGCGAGGCCGGCCTTGGGAACGGCCCTGCGTCCGGCCTTCATACGTCCACCCTTCGCACCGCGAAACTCACGTCGCTGAAGTTCGCGCGCGCGCCGGTGAACATGATCTTGCGCAGCAGCCGGTACGGAATGTTCTTGTCGCCCATGATCGTCAGGCGCTTGCTGTCGGCTTCGTTCTCCTTGCGGATCACCTGGCGGCCGGCCTGCAGCTCGAGCTCGGCCTTGAGCGGCTCGATCAGGTCGCCCTCGGCGGCGAGCGCATCGACGACCGAGGCCACCTTGCGCCCGCCAACCAGAATCTCGGTGCCGCTGACGACGACGATGACGGTTTCACGCGGCGCCTTCTCGGCCACCGATTCGGGCAGCTGCACCGCCTTCGGGCTCGGCAGCGTCTCGACGCCGCCCGAGTTCGAGAGCAGGAAGAAGATCAGGATCGTGAACACGTCGATCAGCGAGACGAGGTTCATGTCGACCATCGTCTTGTTGCGGCCCTTGTGCTCGGCGCGGCGCTGGCGCGGGGTGAGGATCATGGCTTGACCGCCACCGCTTGCACGATCGGCGCATCGCCGATCGAGATGTTGGGGAAATAGTCGACGTGAACCGCCTTGCCGTCCTGCAGCTGATGGCCGCCACGCACCACGTCCATCACCTTGACGAGCGTGTCGTAAGGCGTATTTGGCTCGGCCAGTACGGTCGCGTCGTCGTGCTGCGGAAACTTGTCCTTGATCGCCAGGACGAGCACAGCCAATGCCTTGGTGTCGGGTCCGTTCGCGACATTGGGGATGTCGTCGCCGATCGGGACCAGGCTGCCGCCGAGACGATCCTGAACCTGCAGGCTGGCCGGTCTGATGACGACCTCGAGATGGAGCGGCTTGTCGGCATCGAGCTTGGCGATGGCGTCCGACGATTGCGCCGGCAGGCTCAGGTCGATCACCGCCAGCCGCGTGAACACGGCCGTCGACAGCAGGAACGGCACCAGCACCACGATCAGGTTGATGAAGGCGGTGATCTCGAGATGGGCCGGCGTCTTGCGCAGGCGGCGAACTCTCATG